>CAYLSP010000126.1:0-4948 GCA_964385935.1 uncultured Defluviitaleaceae bacterium | reverse complement strand
GTATGGCGGGAATGGGAGCATCCCAAACCTATTGGGACAAAAACAAGGGACGTTCTCTTGACGGCGCGCTTGAGAAGTATACTAAAATCGCCGGAGCAGTTTTCTTAGTTTTAGCTTTAGTTTTTCCATTCTTTAAATAAAAAATCTGCAAAAATCCAAAAGGGTTTTTGCAGATTTTTTATATTACTATGTCGAGCCATTTTTTACTCTTATATCTTATGTACAAATAAATCGCCCTAGCTGAAATGTCTATTCCCATGCCGATCCATGCCCCAGGCAGTCCTAAATGAAAGACGAAAACGAAAAGCCAGGTTGAAATAAGGCGGATTCCCCACATTCCAAAGATTGCAGCAAAAAATGGGATTCTTGTGTCTCCTGCGCCCCTTAATATTCCGATTAAAACAATCGATAAACTAAAAAGCGGTTCGACAATTGCAATGAGCTTTATAACGGCTGCACCTTCACGTATAACGTCTGGATCAGGCGAAAAAATAGTCAAAAGTTGCATTGCAAATAATAAAAACAGTATACAGCAGGCAAAGCCCCAAATTAATGAAAACATTACGCTTACTGTTCCATAGGAGGAGGCGGCTTTCTTGTCCTTTGCGCCTAGAGATTGTCCCACTAAGGTTGTTGCCGCAACGGCGAAGCCTGACGCGGGCATGTAGGAAACGGATTCAGCTATAATGGCTAAATAATGGGCTGAAACCTGAACAGTGCCAAGTTCCGAAATCATACGTTGGTAAACCACCTGACCAAGAGAAACGGAAATCCGTTCAAGTGAGGCCGGAAGCCCTACATCTAAGACCCGCTTTAATATCAAAAGATTGGGTTTTTTTAGTTCTGAAATTTTTAGCTTTATAACAGAATTTTTTTTGAAAAGCAACGAGACTATAACCACGCCCATAAAAATCTGTGAAATAATCGTGGCTGTGGCAGCACCCGAAACTCCCATACCTGCGCCGACAATCACTATTTCTTTATTAATAAAGGGCAGCATCACAGGTCTTGTTTCATAAATAAGCAGGAAATTCCCGATTATATTTATTATATTTGAAATAAGGGCGATTATCATTGGCGTTCGAGTGTTTCCCGCACCGCGAAGTAGTCCCGACGCTACAACCGCCATGAAAGTGAAAGGGATTCCGATTGAGAATATTTTGAAATAGGTCTGAGAAAGAGGTAGAACATCAGGTTCAGCGCCCATCCAGCTAGGAATAAAACCAGATAAAAAGAGCATGATAATGCCTAAAAAAATGCTTGATAAAAACGCGAAGAACATAACGTTTGCAACGACTTTTTCGGCTTCTTCCTGTTCTCTCGCCCCTGTATGCCTTGCTACAAAAACAGTCCCCCCAACGGAAAAAATTATTGGGAGGGCGTTTAAGAGCCACGTAGGAGACGCGTTTATGCCCACCGCCGCCGTGGCTAACGGACCTAAAGCCCCAACCATTATGGTGTCCGCAAACTGGACAACGCTTATCATTATGCTTTCAAAAATGACAGGCCAAGCGATATTTAAGGTTTTTTTAGTATAATGGGCGTAACTGCTAACTTTCACGTTCATGTCCCCCAAAAATTATATCAAAAATCTACTTATTTTTCCTGAAAACGGAATACCCCTTAAATCGTCTTTCTTTATTCCCCTCAATAAAATCATGAAGAAGAAATAAACTATAATTGCTAATAAAATTGAGCCAAGAGTTGATATTGTATTGCTGTGGGTTATATATGATATCATGTAGTAAGCGGAATAGCAGCTTATTCCCATGGCGGCAGATGCTATGAGCGGCTTTACTAGAACCCCCATAAATTCGGGCTTTGTTTTAGTATAGCGGCACATCATGAACCAGTCGAATAAAGAGGCAACCAGATAACAGCCAATCGTTCCGATAACCGCACCAACAACATTAATATCAGGGTTACTTATCAAAATATAATTAAGCGGGATTTTCACTAGAACGCCCAAAATCGCCCCTATAACAGGGATGTTCACTTTTCCCATTGATTGCAAGACACCCGTTATAATTTGCGCGAGAGATAAAAATATTATTGAAACAGCCCCAACAGACAGCAAGACTGCTCCGTCTGAGTAGTTGGGGAACAAAAGTTTAAGAATTGGATCGCCTAAAACTCCAAGCCCCACAGCGGAAGGAACGGACAGAACCATTGCAACTCGAATGGCTGATGAGATTTTTCTTTTTGCCTCAGCTGTATTTTTCAGCTTAAAAGAAGCGGCGATATCGGGGATGGCGGCTGTTGCGAGGGACGTGGAAATGGCGGCAGGTAAAGTGGTGAAGACCACATATTTTCCTGTTAGCTGGCCGTAAAGAGCGGTTATTTCTTTTTCTGAAAAAACTCCCGATGTTTTAAGGCAATTAGTAACGGTGAACATATCAATGAAATTCGCAAAAGAGAAAATTGCCGTTCCGATAATTATCGGGAACGCCGTTTTAAGAAGCTCCTTTAAAATGTTACTTTCGGCTTCTTGAAAAGAGGATTTGTCCCTATTTATTTTCCTATCAAAATTCGGTTTTGCCATGAAATAAATAGCCAGAACCGTAGCTAAGCCAAAAAGCGCACCAACACCAGTTCCGGCAGTTCCACCGGCTGCGCCCATAGCGATTTCGTTCTCACCTCCCTTAACGGACTGCATGAAGAAATAGGCAAGAATCAGGCTGAAAGCGGCGTTAAAAACTTGTTCTACAATCTGTGATAGGGCGGTAGGCACTGAGTTCTTCATGCCTTGGAAATAGCCCCTAAACACCGCCATAATAGCCACAATAAATACTGTAGGAGACAGAACCATTATTGCCATCTGGCTCTCTTCTACACCGCTTGCTTTAGAGAGGATTCCTGCTCCGAAATAAAGCGCCAATGAGAAAATAAATCCTAAAACGGCAGCAAAGACCAGTGATACATAAAAAACTCTTTTTGCGTTTTTATATTGTTTCAGCGCGTATCGCTCAGACACCATTTTTGAAATGGCGGCAGGAAGCCCCGCTGAGGATAGAATTAAAAAGAGGGTATAGAAATAAAAGCCTGCCGCATAGATTCCGTTTCCTTCATCACCTATCATATGGGTCAGCGGCAGACGGTATAAAAAGCCGATTAACCTTGTTATAAGTCCGGCAGAAGCAAGGATTGCCGCCTGCCTTACAAAGGTATTATTTTGGTTTTTGACTTCCAGATCAGGCATAGATACCTCATTAATAAATCCCCCGGCAAAGTGCCGGGGTAAAATTTAAGCTTGTTTTTTGTTTGCTTTATGCCTTAACTGAGATGACAATATTTTCTTTCTGATACGCATGTTTTTTGGCGTTATTTCAACAAGTTCGTCGTCTGTTATAAATTCAAGAGCCTGCTCAAGAGAGAAAATTACAGGCGGCGGCAATTTTAAAGAATCGTCCGAACCGGAAGCACGCATATTAGTCAACTGCTTTTTCTTGCAAACATTGACTTCCATGTCGTTTGCTCTGGCGCAAATGCCAACAATCATTCCGGCATAAACCTTTACGCCTGCCCCGATTAATAATAAACCACGGTCGCTGGCTGAGTAAAGGCCGTATGGAGTCGCTTCGCCGGACTCAAAGGCAATCAGTGAACCCTGCACCCTGAATGGAATAGCGCCCTTGAAAGGGAGATAGCCGTCAAAGATAGTATTAAGGATACCTGTTCCTCTGGTGTCCGTCATGAAGTCGCCGCGATATCCTATAAGCCCGCGGGAAGGAATGGACAGAGTAAGCCTTGTATAACCGCCGTCAGAAGGATTTAAGGCAGTAAGCTCACCTTTTCTTGATCCAAGTTTTTCAATAACAATGCCTACATATTGTTCCGGCACGTCTATTGTCACCATTTCCATAGGCTCGTGTATTTGGCCATCAATTTCTTTAAAAATAGGCTCAGGTCTCGAAACCTGAAATTCGTAGCCCTCACGGCGCATTGTCTCAATAAGAATTGATAAGTGAAGTTCGCCCCTGCCTGAAACTTTAAAGCTGTCTGTCTGGTCGGTATCTTCAACTCTGAGACTAACGTCTGTCTGAGTTTCTTTTAAGAGCCGTGAGCGTAAATGTCTTGACGTAATATATTTTCCGTCTTCTCCGGCAAAGGGGCTGTCGTTAACGGAAATGGTCATCGATATAGTCGGCTCAGAAATTTTAACAAAGGGCAGTGGGACGGGATTAATAACGGAAGCGATTGTATCGCCTATATGGATGTCGTTTTCAGGATCATTACTGCCGGAAGCTCCAGAAAGGCCTGATATTGCAACAATTTCGCCCGCGCCCGCTTCTGTTACGGGAACTCTTTGAAGCCCCTCAAATGTATATAAGTTACTTATTTTTACTTTTCTAAGTTTTCCGGGGTTGTGGATATTGCATACAACAACCTCGTCGTTGACTTTTATTGAACCGTTGTGTATTTCCCCGATTCCGATTCTGCCAACATATTCGCTGTAATCTATTGTGCTGATAAGAATTTGAAGGTCTTTATCTGAGTCTCCGTCGGGGCATGGTATATGCTCGATAATGGCATCGAAAAGCGGAGACATGTCTTTTTCTTCCTCGCCAATTTCAGCAATAGCAAAGCCTTTTTTTGCTGAGGCAAATAAAAACTTTGAATCAAGCTGGCTCTCAGAAGCGTCCAGTTCAAGAAAAAGTTCCAGAACCTCATCAGTAACTTCTTTAGGTCTCGCTTCAGGTCTATCGGTTTTATTTATACAAACAACAACCGGGAGGTCCAGTTCCAGTGCGTTTCTAAGGACAAATTTTGTCTGAGGCATAGGTCCTTCAAAAGCGTCAACAACGAGAATAACGCCGTTAACCATTTTTAAAACCCGTTCAACCTCGCCGCCAAAATCCGCGTGTCCCGGGGTGTCTACAATGTTTATTTTATAGTCCTTGTAAAAAACGGAAGTATTTTTTGATAAAATCGTTATTCCGCGTTCCCG
>CAYLSP010000125.1:0-4982 GCA_964385935.1 uncultured Defluviitaleaceae bacterium | reverse complement strand
CATGAAATGCTGAGAGGGTGCAAGAAATCCGGCGTTAAGGTGATTCGGGTGCATGATACTCGACATTCCCATGCCAGCCTTCTCATTGAGATGGGCTTCTCGCCGCTGCTGATTGCCGACCGGCTGGGACACGAAAAGGTTCAGACCACTATGGATACATATAGCCATCTCTATCCCAGCAAGCAAATTGAGGTAGCCAATAAGTTGGACGTACTCATGGGAACGGTAGCCGATTCTGCAAATGTAGCCAATTTGTAGCCAACAAAAGTAAAATCCTTGCAAACCCGCATGAATACAGGGTTTGCAAGGATATAAGACTTACTCCCACTCAATAGTTGCCGGTGGTTTATTTGTAATATCATATACAATCCTATTTACTCCGGCTACTTCCTTCAATATCCGACCGGAAGCCTTTTCCAACACTCCGTAGGGGATTTTTGAAAAGCTAGCCGCCATGGCGTCAATGCTGTTGATTGCTCTAAGTGCAATCGTATGCCCATATGCTCTTGCGTTATCCTTAATGCCAACGCTCTTGAGGTTAGTTAAAATGGCGAAATACTGCCAGATTTCTTTATTTAAACCTTCCTGCTCAATAACTTCTCTGAAAATGTAGTCAGCATCTCTAAGAATGTCCAGTTTCTCTTTGGTTACTTCTCCGATACAGCGGACGCTTAATCCCGGGCCAGGGAAAGGTTGCCTTTCAACCAAGGAATACGTCATGTTAAGGGCATGACCAACTTTTCTGACTTCGTCTTTATAAAGGTCTCTTACGGGTTCAATGATTTCTTTAAAATCGATTACATCAGGAAGGCCGCCTACATTATGATGGCTCTTAATCAAATGATCTTTTTCTGTTCCACTTTCCACAATGTCAGGATAAATTGTTCCTTGGACAAGGAAGTCAACTGAACCGATTTTTTTCGCTTCTTCTTCAAAAACACGGATAAACTCTTCGCCTATTATTTTTCTTTTTTCTTCTGGGTCAGTAACACCGGAAAGTTTTGACAGAAACCTGTCTTCTCTGTCTAAGCGAATGAAGTTCATGTCAAACTCTTTTGCAAAGGATTTTTCAATTTCTTCACCTTCATTTTTGCGCATAAGCCCGGTGTCAACAAAAACGCATGTAAGCTGCTTGCCAACAGCTTTTGATACTAGGGCGGCTGAAACAGAGGAGTCAACCCCACCGGACAAAGCGCATAAAACCTTTTTGTCGCCGACTTTTTCTTTGATTTGTGCCACTTGACTCGCAATAAAATCTTCTGCTGAAAAGTTCCTACTCTCTCTTGTCATAATTACCTCCATTGATTAAGATTGCCTTAAATTAATATTCAACGCTATAATTTGGAGATTCCTTCGTGATTTGAACGTCATGGGGGTGGCTTTCCCTAAGACCGGCTGAAGTTATCTTTACAAATCTGGCGTTTTCCATAAGTTCTTGGATATTTCTTGTTCCACAATATCCCATTCCCGACCTCAGACCGCCAATAAGCTGGAAAATGGTATCTCCAACTTCGCCTTTATAGGCTATACGGCCTTCGACACCTTCGGGAACAAGTTTTTGTGAATCATTCTGGAAATATCTGTCTTTACTTCCGCTTTCCATAGCGGCGATTGAACCCATTCCGCGGTAAACCTTATATTTTCTACCCTGATAAAGCTCCATAGCCCCAGGGGATTCTTCACAGCCTGCAAAAATACCGCCCATCATACAGACGCTTGCTCCGGCGGCTATAGCCTTTGTCATGTCGCCTGAGAACTTTATACCGCCATCGGCAATTATGGGCACGCCATAAGGCTTTGCGGCTTCGGCGCAGTCATAAATAGCTGTAACTTGTGGAACGCCAATTCCGGCAACCACTCTTGTTGTGCAAATTGAACCGGGTCCTATACCAACTTTAACAGCGTCGGCTCCTGCTTCTATTAAATCTCTTGTTGCTTCGCCGGTAGCTACATTTCCGGCAATAACCTGCAATTCAGGGAACATAGATTTTATTTTTTTAACTACATTATAAACATTTTGCTGATGACCATGAGCCGTATCAACAACAACAACATCCACTTTTGACTTCACCAGGGCAGTTACTCTTTCCTCAACATCCCCAGTAATTCCTATAGCCGCGCCAACCAAAAGTCTGCCATGCATATCTTTGGCTGAATTAGGATATTTTTTCGCTTTTTCTATATCTTTAATTGTAATAAGGCCTTTTAAATAGCCCTGAGCGTTTATAATGGGAAGTTTTTCAATCTTATGCTGAGTCAGAATTTCCTGAGCTTTCTCAAGGGTAATTCCTTCGCTGGCAGTAATAAGATTTTCTTTTGTCATGACTTCATATATTTTTTTTCTGTGATTTCGTTCAAAGCGGATATCTCTATTGGTGATGATACCAACAAGCTTTTCATTTTCGGTTATGGGAACTCCCGAGATATGATACTTTGACATGAGCTCGTCGGCTTCATAGACATAGTGGTTGGGAGATAAGAAGAAAGGGTCTGTTATAACGCCATGTTCTGAACGTTTGGTTTTATCAACCTCGTCCGCCTGTTCGTCAATTGACATATTTTTGTGAATAATACCGATACCGCCGTGCCTGGCCATGGCTATGGCCATTCTGGATTCTGTGACAGTATCCATTCCGGCGCTCATAATTGGCGCATTTAATGTTAAGGTTTTTGTCAGCTTTGTGGTAATGTCGATCTCATGAGGCAAGACGTCTGATTTGGCCGGAATAAGCAACACGTCGTCAAAAGTCAACGCTTCTTTTATCAACTTGTGCATTTTTGGGACACTCCTTACTTTTTTTATAAATTCCGCGGCTCAAAATGGAGACATCACGGTTATTAGCTGTAAATATATCTCCTGATAATATCACATTATCAATTACTTTACAACCTAGGGCATTAAAAATATTTTATAACGGAATTATCATTAAAGTAAGACAAAATGTGGCTGTTCTCTGGTTTTATCTCTTGTCATAAGGTCATACACCGCTTCTTTGGGATTTTTACCCATAAAAAGAGTGGCGTATATTTCACTTGTTATTGGCATTTCTATATCATATTTTTTTGAAAGAGCATAAGCCGCCTTAGTAGTGTTAACGCCCTCCACCACCATTTTTATTTCGGCCAGCGTCTCTTCTAAATTTTTCCCCTGACCTAAGAGTATTCCTGCACGGCGATTTCTGGAATGATTGCTTATGCAGGTGACTATTAAGTCTCCTATTCCTGATAGACCTGAAAATGTCATTTCATCTGCTCCCATGGCTACCCCAAGCCGGGATATTTCAACAATGCCACGAGTCATTAAAGCCGCCTTTGCGTTATCTCCGAATCCCATTCCGTCAGAAATTCCGGCGGCGAGAGAAATTACATTTTTAAGGGCTCCGCCTACTTCCACGCCTATTAAATCAGAACTTGTGTAAACACGGAAGCTCTCAGCCATGAAGGCATCTTGTATTATTCTTGCTGTTTCGGAATTTTTGGATGAAGCAACACAAGTCGTCGGAAGACCTAAAGCCACTTCCTCCGCATGGCTGGGTCCGTATAAAACGGCTATTTTCCTTTTCGGGAGTTCTTCCTCAATAACTTCATCTAAGAGTTTAAGCGAATTCTCCTCAATTCCTTTTGACGTATTAACAACTATAGCAGATTCAGGCAAAAAAGGTTTAAGACTTTTTGCAATATCTCTAACACTTTTGCTAGGCACAGAAATAACCGCCATCTCTGCGCCATCTGCCGCCTCTTGAAGATTGTCTGTGACATAAATTTTTTCATCTATGTGGTAGTTTGTCAGATATTCATCAGATTTTCTATTTTTTCTTACATTATCAACGCGAGCGCTGTTTCTTCCCCAAAGAGAGACTTTATGCCCGTTTTTATTAAGCAGTCCGGCAATTGCTATACCCCAACTCCCAAGACCCGCAACCAAAATTTTCATATATTCACCATCCGAACTATTATTAATCCAGTATACCACACCATGCCCGAGAGGACAATACAATCTAGCATAAGGAATTGCAAAAATCCTTGTATTGGTGTAGACTTATATTTGCTTAACTTGTACAGTAATATGAGAATATATTACTAAAACGTCTGTGCAACAACTACAACGGGGAGGTGCTTAAATGACCCATACTGGAATACTAAAACAATATTTCGGCTATGACAGTTTCCGGGAAGGACAGGAGCATCTGATTAACAGCATACTGAACAGGAAAGATACCCTTGGAATTATGCCCACAGGCGCAGGAAAATCACTGTGCTTTCAAGTTCCGGCATTGGTGCTTGAAGGAATAACAATAATTGTCTCTCCGCTGATTTCTCTGATGAAAGACCAAGTTAACGCCCTTACACAGGCAGGAATCCCAGCGGCTTTTATTAACTCCTCTCTAACAGAGAGACAAATTTCTCTTGCGCTTTTAAAGGCGAAAAACGGAGCGTACAAGCTCATATATGTTGCGCCTGAGAGACTGCTTACATATGACTTCTTAGAATTTGCTAAGAGCATAAAGATTCCTATGCTGACCGTTGATGAAGCCCATTGTATTTCCCAATGGGGTCAGGATTTTCGCCCCAGCTATGCAAAAATCCCTGAATTTATAGCAGAGCTTCCACGCCGTCCTATTGTATCTGCCTTCACAGCAACGGCGACACCAAGAGTAAGGGAGGATATTATAAATCTTCTTGATTTGAAAAGCCCAACTGTCTTAGTTACGGGCTTTAACCGAGAAAATTTGTACTTTGAAGTGCAAAAGCCAAAGGATAAATTTAATGCGCTAAGGACTTTCTTGCAGGATAAAAATGACAAAACAGGTATTGTTTACTGCTTAACCCGCAGTAATGTGGAGGAAGTTTGCCAAAAATTAAATGAAAACGGCTTTAATGCTTCACGTTATCATGCCGGACTTTCTGATGCGGAACGCCATCGAAATCAAGATGATTTTCTATATGACAGGGCACGGATAATGGTTGCAACAAATGCCTTT
>CAYLSP010000124.1:0-5023 GCA_964385935.1 uncultured Defluviitaleaceae bacterium | reverse complement strand
ACGTTAGCATTGTTTCTGCCTTTGAGAAAGAATTTGGTGAAATACAAGTATTATAGGAGGTGTTTTAATGTTAAGTAATTCTGAAATCGGTAAAGCAATGGAAATCAAGCTTGATAATGTCCTTCCAGAATACCCAATATTTAAGGAAGGAATAAGACGCGCACCAGACAGAGGGTTCCGTCTAACAAAAACTCAGACAGAAACAGCTCTAAAAAATGCACTGAGATATGTTCCAGAAGAACTTCACGAAAAGCTTGCGACTGAATTTATGGAGGAGCTTTTGACCTATGGAAGGATTTATGCCTATCGTTTTAGACCAGAGGGTAGGATTTACGGAAAACCTATTGAAGAATATAAAGCGAATTGCTTAGAAGGAAAGGCTTTTCAAGTCATGATTGACAACAATCTGGACTTTGAAGTAGCCCTTTACCCATACGAACTTGTTACATACGGCGAGACAGGAAGCGTCTGCCAAAATTGGCTTCAATACCGGCTTATTAAAAAATACTTAGAGGTTATGACAAATGAGCAGACATTAGTAATAGCTTCCGGTCATCCAACAGGACTTTTTCCGTCAAAACCCGATGCGCCAAGGGTAATAATTACCAATGCGCTTATGGTAGGTATGTTCGATAATATGCAGGATTGGGAAATCGCCGAACAAATGGGCGTTGCTAATTATGGACAAATGACCGCAGGCGGCTGGATGTATATTGGACCTCAAGGCATTGTTCACGGAACATTTAATACGATTATAAATGCTGGAAGGAAAAAGCTTGGTCTTTCTCCTGACGAAGATTTAAGCGGTCATCTTTTCGTAACAAGCGGTCTAGGCGGAATGAGCGGCGCACAGCCTAAAGCTATCGAAATCGCAAATGGCGTTGGAATTATAGCCGAAGTGGATTATTCCAGAATAAAAACCCGCTTTGACCAGAAATGGGTCAGCAAAGTATCCTCCGATTTAAAAGAGGTTTTTGACATTGCAACGGAGTATTTAGAGAAAAAGAAACCAATTTCCATTGCATATCACGGAAATATTGTGGATCTGCTTCAATACGCTGTTGATAACAACATTAACATAGAACTTTTGTCAGACCAGACTTCATGCCATAACGCCTATACCGGCGGTTATTGCCCACAGGGGATTACATTTGATGAAAGAACAAGGCTTTTGAAAGAGGACAGAGCTGCCTTTGAGGAACTTGTCAATAAATCTCTTAGAAAGCATTTTGAGCTTATAAAAACACTTGTGGACAGAGGTTCTTACTTCTTTGATTATGGAAATTCATTTTTAAAATCTGTTTTTGATGCAGGTGTAATGGAAGTATCTAAAAACGGCACTGATGAAAAGGACGGTTTTATTTTTCCGTCTTACGTAGAAGACATCATGGGGCCTGAGCTTTTCGATTATGGCTATGGGCCTTTCAGATGGGTTTGTTTGAGCGGTAAGCCTGATGATTTAAGAAAGACAGATAAGGCCGCAATGGACTGTATCGACCCAGACAGACGCGGTCAGGACAGGGATAATTATATATGGATAAGGGATGCTGAAAAAAATGGGTTGGTTGTGGGAACACAAGCTCGTATTCTTTATCAGGATGCAGAAGGGCGAACCAAAATAGCGCTTAAATTTAATGAAATGATTAAAAATGGAGAAATAGGGCCTGTAATGCTTGGACGTGATCATCATGATGTAAGCGGCACAGATTCTCCTTTTAGAGAAACCTCGAACATAAGAGACGGCAGTAATGTCATGGCCGATATGGCAACCCAGTGCTTTGCCGGTAATGCGGCAAGAGGAATGAGCCTTGTTGCTCTTCATAACGGTGGCGGTGTTGGTATTGGTAAGGCCATAAACGGCGGCTTTGGTATGGTTCTTGACGGCTCAGAACGAGCAGCAAAAATAATTGAATCTGCTATGATGTGGGACGTTATGGGCGGAGTTGCCAGAAGAGCGTGGGCTAGAAATGAAGCTTCCGTCTCCGTTTGCGCCCAGTATAATGAAAAATATAGAAATAAAGGTCATATAACTATTCCTTATGTGGCAGATGATGCACTTATTTCTGAAACTGTAAACAAAGCTTTGGATAAAAAGATTGGAGAGTTTTAAATGTCTAAAATTGTAGAATGTATCCCGAATTTCAGTGAAGGACGTAATCCCGAAGTTTTAGAAAAGCTTGTTAGCTGTTCAAAATCAGTTCCCGGCGTTATGTTGCTGGACTGGTCGGCTGACCAGAGCCATAACCGTTCCGTTTTCACTTTGGCAGGCGACCCGGAAAACATGGAAGAAGCAGCTTTTAGGCTTGCAAAACTTGCGCCTGAATTAATCGACTTAACAAAGCATACAGGAGAACATCCCAGAATGGGAGCGGTTGACGTTATCCCCTTCGTTCCGGTAAAAGATATGTCTATGTCCGAATGTATTGACATGTCAAAGCGGGTTGCCAAAAAAATTGCGACCGAGCTTTCAATACCTGTATTCTTATATGAAGAGTCAGCCACAAACGAAGGGCGCAGGAATCTTGCCGCAATCAGAAAAGGCCAGTTTGAGGGCATGGCTGAAAAAATTAAGACCGACGAATGGACTCCCGATTTCGGGGATAAAAAAATTCATCCAACAGCCGGAGTTGTTGCCGTTGGCGCAAGAATGCCCCTTGTTGCTTATAATGTAAACTTAAATACAAGCGATATAAATATTGCAAATAACATAGCAAAAATTATTCGTGGCTCAAGCGGCGGCTTTAAATACTGCAAGGCAATTGGTGTCATGCTTGAAGATAGAAACATAGCTCAAATTTCAATGAACATGGTAAATTATGAGGGAACTCCACTTTATCGTGTTACCGAGGTTATAAAAGCAGAAGCAAAGCGTTACGGCGTATCGGTTATTGGTTCTGAAATAATAGGACTTACTCCTGCAAAGGCGCTGATAGACTGTGCCGAGTATTATTTGCAAATAGAGAATTTTGACTATAAGAAGCAGATACTTGAAAACCATATTTTAGGGAATTAGGTGAGAGTGTGGTTGATTTATTAATAAAAAATATTGGAGTATTGGCGACACCGAAAGGAAATTCCGCTAAAAAAGGCAAATTTCATGGCGAAATAGAAATAATGAAAAACGTATCCGTGGGGATAAAACACGGCGTTATTACATTTATAGGCGATAAGGACGTTCCAGAAGGAAAGCAGGAAATAGACGCTTCCGGCATGTTAGCTACGCCCGGTCTTGTGGACTGTCATACACATGCGGTTTTCGGAGGTTGGCGGCAGCACGAAATGGCTCAAAAGCTGGCCGGTGTGTCTTACCTTGACATTTTAAAAGCCGGTGGAGGAATTTTATCCACCGTTGAAGCCACGAGGAAAGCGACGGAGGAGGAACTTTTTGAAAAAGCATCATCACTCCTTGATATAATGGCTGACCACGGTACTACTTCTTGTGAAATAAAAAGCGGTTATGGGCTTGATTTAGAGACGGAGTTGAAACAGCTTAGGGTAATCAAAAGACTTCGTGATGAAAAAGGCATTGACATTGCGGCCACATTTATGGGAGCACATGCTTTGCCAAAAGAGTTTAAAAATGACAGAGACGGATATATTAAGTTATTATGTGACGAAATGCTGCCCGAGGTTAAGCGTCTGGATTTGGCTGAATTTTGCGATATTTTCTGTGAAACCGCTGTCTTTGATAAAGAGGAATCAAGGCGCATATTGCAACGGGCTAAGGACTTGGGCTTTTCGCTTAAAATCCATGCAGACGAAATCGACTCAATAGGCGGTGCTGAACTTGCCGGAGACTTGCAGACAAAATCTGCCGAGCATCTAATTGCGGCTTCGGATGAAGGTATAAAAGTCATGGCAAATAGCGGCGTTATTGGAGTGCTTCTACCATCTACGTCTTTCTATCTTGACAAACCTTATGCAAGAGCTAAAAAAATGCAGGAAGAGGGGATAGCAATCGCTATTGCATCGGATTTTAACCCCGGCTCATGCCCATGCCTTAACCTCCAGTTTGCAATGAGTCTCGCTTGCCTTAAATATAAACTAACTCCCTGCGAAGCCCTTACGGCAGTCACATTAAACGCCGCAGCGGCTATAAATATGGCTGACAGGCTTGGAACTGTTGAGATTGGCAAGCAAGGCGACATTG
Organism: uncultured Defluviitaleaceae bacterium; assembly: GCA_964385935.1. GTDB lineage: Bacteria > Bacillota > Clostridia > Lachnospirales > WRAX01 > CAYLSP01. Next base: position 873 of record CAYLSP010000124.1, on the reverse strand, counting down.
TTTTATGGAACTCAGAAGATCTTGATTTTCTGTTCTATAGATTTGGAAACAATCAGGTGAACTCAATAATTCGCAAAGGAGTTGTAAAAAATGTTAGTTGACTTAAATATAAAAGAATTTATTAATGTTCTGGCCTCAGACTTCCCTGCCCCGGGCGGCGGTTCTGCCTCTGCTCTTGCTGGTGCAATGGGCGTTAGCCTCACAGCCATGGTGGCAGCACTTACAACAGGAAAAGAAAAATATAGTGATTACGAGGAAACAGTGCAAGAAATCATAGCTGAAACAAATTCTTTAAAAAAACAGTTCCTTGACGTTATTGATAGAGATACAGAAGCATATAAGGTAGTAACACATGCTTACAGCCTTCCAAAAACCACGGAAGATGATAAAATTAAAAGGAGCGAGGCCATACAATTCTCTCTAAAAAAAGCCACAAACGTTCCCTATGAACTGATGAGGTTATGTTTGGATGCCCTTAAATGCGCCGAAAAGGCTCTAGGCAAGACAAATAAAAACGCCGCAAGCGATTTAGGTGTTTCTGCTTTGAATTTAAAATCCTCATTACAGGGCGCTTGGCTTAATGTTTTGATTAATTTATCAAGCATAAAAGACGAGAACTTTGTTCGCGACTGCAAAGAAAATGGGTTAAAAATCTATGCCGAGGCCACAGATACCGCCGATAGAATATACAATAATATCCTGAATTCATTATAACCTCCCTCCCCTTCTTTGCAAGAAGTGCTTTAAAATTCTGCCCCCTTGATACTAAGACAAAATTTTCCTTCATATACGCCATTTCCGTGACATATATATAAACGGAACGATTGTAACAAGGAGGGCAATTTCTTGAAGGACTACATAGAGGAGAGGGCC
>CAYLSP010000123.1:0-5029 GCA_964385935.1 uncultured Defluviitaleaceae bacterium | reverse complement strand
GTATCGTCGGTGACACAATGGGTAAATATCACCCTCACGGCGAATCTTCTATTTATGACGCTTTAGTCAGGCTTGCACAGCCATTCTCAATAAGATATACCCTTGTTGACGGACACGGAAACTTCGGTTCTCTTGACGGCGACCAAGCCGCTGCACAGAGGTATACCGAAGCAAGGCTTTCAAAAATCGCCTTGGTGCTTATCGGGGACATTGACAAAGATACCGTTGACTTTATTCCGAACTATGACGAGGAATTTAAAGAACCGACTGTAATGCCGTCAAGATTCCCGAACCTTTTGGTTAACGGCTCTGTTGGTATTGCTGTTGGTATGGCGACAAATATTCCGCCCCATAATCTCAGAGAAATCATAGACGCTGTTGTGAAAATTATAGATAACGATACCGAGGGCATTGAAACTGACGTTGACGACCTTTTAGAAATTGTAAAAGGCCCTGACTTTCCAACAGGCGCTAATATTATTGGCAAAAGCGGCATAAAACAGGCCTATAGAACAGGCAGAGGAAAGGTTGTAGTCCGTTCCGAATGTGAAATTCAGACTGGAGCTAACGGCCGCCAAAGAATCGTTGTTACTGAGATACCATATCAGGTCAATAAAGCGAAAATGCAGCAGAAAATTGCCGAATTAGTCAAAGAAAAAAAACTTGACGGCATTTCAAATATCTGGGACGAATCCAGCAAGGGTTTAGTCAGGGTGGTAATAGAGCTTAAAAAGGACGCAAACGCAAACGTTGTATTAAACAATCTCTATAAATTTTCACAGGTTCAGGAAAGCTTCGGTATTATCATGCTTGCTTTAGTGGACGGAGAGCCGAAAGTTCTGAATCTTTTACAGATGTGTACCGAATATTTGAAGCACCAGAAAAATGTCGTTAGACGGCGTACTATTTTTGAGCTTAATAAGGCAGAAAAACGGGCGCATATTTTAGAAGGCTTCTTAAAAGCTCTTGATCATATAGACGAAATTATTGCAATAATCCGCGCTAACCGGGAAATCTCCGTTTCCAAAAACATTATTATGGAGAAGTTTGGCTTTACGCCCGAACAGGCCGACGCGATTGTCGAAATGAGACTTAGAAACTTATCTGGTCTCGAAAAAGAGCGTCTTGAAAAAGAGTATAACGAGCTTATGATACTTATTGACAAATATAAAGGCATCTTAGCGGACGAAAAAAAGCTTTACGGCGTTATAAAAGAAGAGATAATACTTATAAAAGAGAAATACGGAGACGACAGAAGAACGAAAATTCTTCCGTATGAAGGCGAAATTGAGGACTTGGATTTAATAGACGACGAAATGAACGTCATAACCATGTCCAGCCTTAATTATATTAAACGACTTCAGCTTAATACCTATAGAAGCCAGAACCGCGGCGGCCGTGGGGTTGTGGGCATGACAACAAGGGACGAGGACATAGTTGAGAAGCTCTTTATAGCAAGCACCCATGACCAAATTCTGTTCTTTACAGATTTTGGCCGGGTTTACAAGCTTTTAGCCTATATGATTCCGGAGGCAGGCAGAACAGCCAGAGGAACAGCCATAGTTAACCTGCTTAACTTAAATCCCGGTGAGAAAATCGCCGCCGTCGTGCCAGTTAAAAACTATGACGACGAATATTTATGCATGGTTACAAAAAACGGTGTTATAAAAAAGACTCCTCTTTCCATGTATTCAAGAGTTAAGCAGAACGGTCTTTTCGCCATTAATATAAGAGAAGACGATGAACTCATTTCTGTTATGAAAATTCATAAAAATGATGAAATCATTGTTGTAACAAGCGAAGGAAACGGCGTCCGTTTCTCCGAATCTGATGTTAGGTCTGTTGGAAGACAGGCAACCGGCGTAAAAGCCGTTACTTTAAGGCCTGGCGATTTTGTTATCGGCGCAGGGGTTTTAGGTAGTGACTGCAAGCTCCTTACTGTATCCTCAGGCGGCTTTGGAAAATGCACAATGGCCGACGAATTTAAGCTTCAAAGGCGCGGCGGTATGGGCGTCAGAGTTTATAAATGCACTCCGAAAACAGGAAAGCTTGTCGGCATAGCCGTTGTCTGCGAAAAAGAAGAGTTCATGATAATAAATTCTGAGGGCGTTATTATCCGAATCCGCATTTCCGATATTTCCACAATCGGAAGAAATACTCAGGGCGTTAAGCTTATTAACCTTGACGAAGGCGTTTCAGTTGTGGGAATGGCGAAGATAGAGGAAGAATTTATTGAAGCCGAAGAGCCGGAAACAGAGCAGTCAGCAGAAACAGAAGTTGAACAGGAAAACGAAAAAGAAACAGAAGTTGATCCAGAAGAGGAACCAAAACCAGAACAAGAGGATTAATATGTCGAATTGGGATACAGATACGATTTGCGGAATATCCACAGGGCTTAGTACAATGTCGGCTCTGTCAGTCATAAGAATAAGCGGCAAAAAAGCGGCTTCCATATTGGAAGCCCTTTTTGTGAAACCTGATAAAAATAAGCGTGACAGCTTTACTAGCCATATGATGTACTACGGATATATAGAATTTCGCGGCGAAATTATTGACGAGGTTATGGTGTGCCTTATGCGCGCTCCAAAATCATACACGAAAGAGGACGTTTGTGAAATACATTGCCACGGCGGAAAGCGTTCAAGCGAGAGGATTTTGTCGGCTGTTTTAGAAAATGGCGCAAGGCTTGCCGAACCGGGCGAGTTTACAAAACGAGCATTTCTTAACGGAAGAATTGATTTATCAAAGGCCGAGGCCGTTATGGACATCATTAATTCCCAAACGGATTTAGCCCATAAAGCGGCGGTATACAGGCTAAAGGGCGGTCTTTCCGAAAAAATCCGAGAAATCAGGGGGATAATACTATCCTCCTTAGCCAGAATTGAAGTTGATATAGATTATCCTGAGCATGACGAGGAGAGCATCACTGTTTCCACCGTCAAAGAGGAGGTAGAACGAGCCGTTAAAAAGCTTAGTCGGCTTATAAAGACCTATGAATCAGGAAAAATCATTAAAAGCGTAATAAAAACAGTCATCTTATGCAAACCAAACGTTGTCAAATCTTCAATTCTTAATCTGATTTTAGGTTAAGAAAGAGCCATTGTGACGGACATTCCGGGAACTACAAGAGACGCTGTTTCAGAGGAGATAAACATCTTGGGCGTTCCACTAAAAATAACCGATACTGCCGGAATCAGGGACACAGGAGACATAATTGAAGAAATGGGCGTTAAAAAATCAAAAGAGCTTGCTAAGTCTTCTGATCTTCTGATTTTCGTCCTTGATGGTTCAAGACCTTTAGAAAGTGAGGATTTAGAGATTCTTTCGCTTTCACTGAATAAAAAATCAATTGTGATAATAAATAAAAATGACTTGGATTTAGTCATTGATAAAAATGTAATAAACAATTTTGTAGACAAGCGTAATATAATAGAGGTCTCTGCGTTGAAAGACGAGGGAAGCAGTGGTATTGGAAAGCTTTTAGAAAACCTAATCGGAGACATGTTTTCAATCGGCGAAATTGACGCGGAAAACGCCGTTATTTCCTCACAGAGAAATCTTGAGTCCCAGAAAAATGCCCTTAAAAGTCTTGAAAAGGCATTAGAAACTATAGATTCAGGGCTTTTTGGGGAATTTATTTCGATTGATTTAAAGGATGCTTATAGCTATTTAAGTGAAATAACCGGGGAAACATATGACGAAGATTTAATAAATAAAATATTCTCCGAATTTTGTCTCGGGAAATAAACTGTGTTCGTCCGCTTATGTTCGCCGTTTCACGATATTGACATTATGAACCTAAAGAATTATAATGTTTACTTATACATTATTTTTTATAAATTAATTGTGGGAAGGAGATGATTATGTGACTGATACGGAACTTTATAATGAGCTTATTGAAAAAATAAAGCTTTATCATCCCATAAGCGACTTTTCTGCTGTGGAAAAGGCTTATTTGCTTGCGAAATCCGCCCACGGCGACCAGCTTAGAAAGTCCGGCGAACCATATATCATCCATCCCCTTTCTGTTGCCATTATTTTAGCTGAATTAGAGCTTGATATAGAAACTATTGTCGCTGGTATTCTTCATGACGTTATAGAAGATACACAATACAGCTATGACGATATTTCAAAAATGTTCAGCGAGGAAGTAGCTTCTTTAGTTGACGGCGTTACAAAGCTTGAAAAACTGCAATACAGCAGTCTTGAAGAAGTTCAGGCCGAAAATTATAGAAAAATGTTTATTGCCATGGCCAAGGACATCCGGGTCATTCTTATAAAAATCACCGACAGGCTTCACAATATGCGCACGCTAAAATATATGAAGCCCGAAAAACAACAGAAAATTGCCCAGGAAACAATTGACATATACGCACCCATTGCTCACAGGCTAGGTATTTCCAAAGTTCGTTACGAACTGGAGGATTTGGCGTTTAGATATACGAATCCAGAAAAATATTATGATTTAAAAGATAAAATTTCCAGAAAACAGTCCGAAAGAGTTGCATATGTGGATAATATATGCAATCAGATTAAGACAAAGCTTGTTGAAAGAAATGTAGTTGCTGAGGTTGAAGGAAGACCTAAACATTTCTTCAGCATTTATAAAAAAATGGTGCAAAAGGATAAGAGTCTTGATCAGATTTATGACCTTTTCGCCATCAGAGTTATTGTTGAGGATATCGGGGCCTGTTATGAGGTGCTGGGCATTTTGCATGAAATTTATCGCCCGGTTCCCGGACGCTTTAAGGATTATATAGCCCTTCCGAAATCAAATATGTATCAGTCCCTTCATAATACCCTCATAGGTCCTGAGGGCGAGCCTTTTGAGGTTCAAATCAGAACCTCTGATATGCACCGTGCCGCCGAATACGGTATTGCGGCTCATTGGAAATATAAGTCCGGCTCAGACGGAAAGACTACAAAAGACAGCGAGGAAACAAAGCTTGCCTGGCTCAGACAAATTCTTGAATGGCAAAGAGATTTATCAGATAACAGGGAATACCTTGAAGCCATTAAAAGAGACTTA
>CAYLSP010000122.1:0-5040 GCA_964385935.1 uncultured Defluviitaleaceae bacterium | reverse complement strand
AAAGAAGTTATTAATATCCATGACGGATGCCGTTATGGATTTGTCTGTGATGTTGATATTTGTATTGATTCAGGCGAGATTGAAAAAATAATCGTTCCGGGGCCCGCTAAAATGTTCGGGGTTTTCGGGCGCGAAGAAGAATACCGTATTCCTTGGGATTGTATTAAGCAAATCGGGGATGACATTATCCTCATAGACATTGACGCAAAAAAGGAAAAAATTCTTTGCTCATGTGATAAAGCATGATATGTAGGTGATTCTATGTTTCTTGAAAAAAATTATACCTGCTGTTTCTCAGGTCACAGACCCGATAAGCTTCCGTGGGGATATAATGAAAAAGATATACGTTGCATTGAGCAAAAGTTCAGGCTAGAGCTTGCTATAATAAAGGCTTTGTCCGAGGGTTATAAAAATTTTATAACAGGCATGGCAATTGGCACGGATATGTATTGCGCCGAAATTGTATTGGGGCTGAAAAAGGACTACCCACAAATTGTCCTTGAATGTGCCATACCGTTTGATGGACAAGCTCTTAATTATTCCGAACAGCTTAGGAGCAGGTATAAAAAAATAACGGACTCAGCGGATATTTTGACGGTTTTAGCAAAGGAATATTCAAAGTCCTGTTTTATGATAAGAAATAAGTATATGGTAGACAAGTCCTCGTTGTTGATTGCAATTTTCGGCGGGGGTTCGGGAGGGACGAAAAACACCATAGAATATGCAAAAAGAAATGATGTTGAAACAGTGGTTTTGAACCCGGGAGGAATAAAATGACAAAAACAAATGCAATGCGTCAATTAGACAAGCTTAATATAAAATACGATGTCCACGAATATGACGCGTCTGACGGAAAAATTGACGGCGTGGCTGTGGCTCAAAAAATTCAAAAGCCGTTAGAAGCCGTTTATAAGACTATTGTAACGACAAATGGGTCTGATAAATTTTTCGTGTTTATTGTACAAGTCGATAAAGAGCTTGATTTAAAGCTTGCGGCAAAATGTGTGGGTGAAAAAAGTATTGCGCTTATAAAAATTGCCGATATTGAGAAAATTACCGGTTATATAAGGGGCGGCTGTTCACCAATCGGCATGAAGAAAAATTTTGTGACAGTCATTGATTCTTCTTGCGAGAGAGCTGAAAAAATAATTGTCAGCGGTGGGAAAATCGGCGTTCAGATCGAGCTTAAATTAAGTGATTTAATAGCCGCTGTAAACGCGAAAATCGCGCCCATTTCGTTTCAAAATTAAATATTACAAAAGTAGGTGTAAATATGACTAACCCTAAATTCAAATGCGTTCTAAAACACTTTAACGACCTAACCCCAATGGAACTACACAAAATTATCACAGCCAGAAACGAAGTTTTTGTTGTTGAACAAAACTGCATCTATCAGGATTGTGACAAAAAAGATTATTATTCCCATCATCTATACTTTGAACATGAATCAGAAATTGCGGCATATGTAAGGATAATTCCAAAGGGAATTTCGTATGAAGAAGCGGCATCTATCGGCAGAGTATTAACCACGATGAAGTACAGAGGAACTGGCGCGGGAAAAGAAATAATGAAAATGGCCATAAAATATATTGAAGACGAGTATAAAGAGAAAAAAATCCGCATATCAGCTCAGAAATATGCGGAAGGCTTTTATAACTCAGTCGGATTTTTTTGTATTGGGGACGAGTATTTAGAAGACGATATAGTACATATACCAATGCTATATGACGGAGAAATGTGCCCCATTAGGGCGTGTTGAATAATAGGTAAAAATTAAAAATACCTCTGCCAAAAACGCCCAAAAACAGGCGTTTTGTCTCGAAGTATTTTTGATTCTATTGAATTTTTCAACGCACCCATTAATTGATTGAAGGAGAAAAATATTGGGAAAATTATTTGTCGTAGCCACTCCAATCGGAAATTTATCGGATATTTCCCAAAGAGCGCTTGACACCCTGTCAAGTGTTAAATTAATAGCGGCTGAGGACACCAGAAGAACTATTAAGCTTCTTAATTATTTTGAAATAAAAACCCCCGTTATTTCTAATTATCAATATAACGAGCTTGCTCGCGGCGAAGAGCTTGTAAAAAAGATTATGAATGACGGCATTGACATAGCGGTGGTTTCTGATGCAGGAACGCCCTGTATTTCTGACCCCGGAAGCGCGGTAGTAAGAATTGCCAGAGAAAACGGTGTCGAAGTTATTGCCATTCCCGGTCCTTCTGCCGTTATTTCAGCATTATCCGTTTCCGGCTTCTATTTTGACAGTTTCGGATTTATGGGTTTTATCCCCAGAGATAATAAAAATAAAGAAAAATATTTTGAAACCATTATAAATTCCCCTATAAATACTTTTGTCATGTTTGAATCCCCCAACAGAATCATCACAGCCGTTAAATCCATAAACCTTAACTTGCCCTCCTGCAAGCTGTTTGTCATAAACGACATAACAAAGTTTTATGAACGGTCATACTCAGGAAATGCCGGGGAAGTTCTTGAACAAATTCAATCTGCTGAAAAAACCAGTCTTGGAGAATATACGATTGTGTTACAAAAAGAAGATTTTGCTAAAGAAAAGTCTGATTTAGACCGATTAGAAAATAATGATGTTTTGCATAATATTTCTATTGAAGGGTTAATCATTGATGAAATCATTAAAAATAACTGTGATATGAAATCCGCTATGGAGCTTGTCAGGGACAAAAACCCTAAACTTAATAAAAATGAGGTTTACAGAGCGTCATTAAACTTGAAAAAAGTATTACTATAACGGATTATTTTATTAAGGAGCCCGTGCATGGTGGAGAGAAACCTTGGTAATTTTTTAAAGGAAAAAAGAAAAGAGCTTAAACTCAGCCTCAGACAGGCATCATTACTTATTGGTATCAGCCACAGTTATTTGGATAAAATAGAGAAGTCCATTATCCCGGAAAATGCGTCCGCGCTTAAACCCTCCGCCAACACAATTAGGGCAATAGCCGACGCTTATAATGTTAACTATGACTATTTGCTTGAACTTTGCGGCTACTTACAGAGGGATGATTCAAGCCTTTTAAGGATTGTGAACCCCGATATTTTAAGGATTGCAAAAGCAGAAGCAAATTTAACAAACCAACAGGCAGGAATGATTCGTAAATACGCCGAATATATGTTTCCAGAAGCATTTGAAAATATTGCGGACTAATGAACAATATAAAAAGGAGTGTTTATATTGGGTTATGATTTTTCAATTTCTAAAGAAGAACTAAAGCAGAGGATTGTTGACAACGTAAAAATTATTTCAAGACGAACAATTGACAACGCATCAAATGAGCAGCTTTATGACGCTCTGGTTTTCGCAATAAGGGATATCGTATCGGACAAATGGATAGCCACCCATGACAAATACAATAAGGCTGACGTAAAAGTGGCCTATTATTTGTCGATGGAATTTCTCATGGGGCGCTTTCTAGGAAACGCTATTATTAACCTGACTCTGGGTGAAGAGGTAAAGGAAGCTCTTTCAGAACTTGGTATAGACTATAACCTCGTTGAGGACAGCGAAAGAGACCCGGGGCTTGGAAACGGCGGTTTGGGACGTTTGGCCGCCTGCTTTTTAGACTCTCTTACAACACTTGAATATCCCGCCTATGGCTGTGGAATCCGCTATAGGTACGGAATTTTTGAACAAAAAATACAAAACGGCTTCCAGACTGAGGAGCCGGACAACTGGCTAGAAAACGGCGATTATTGGGGAGTTAAACGCCAGGAATACGAAATAGAAGTCAGTTTTGGCGGAACTGTTAAGGCAATTAAAGCGGCAGGCGGCGGCTACCGTTTTATAACTGAAAATGCCAATACGATTCTGGCTGTTCCATATGACTACCCCATTCTGGGTTATGACTCAAACACAGTTAACACCCTACGTTTATGGGATGCACAGGCCAAAAGAAGCTTTGACTTAAACTCCTTTAATGAAGGAAATTACGCCAAAGCTGTTGAAGAACAAAATCTTGCCAGATCCCTTTGTGAGGTTTTATATCCTGCTGATGAAACAATTCAGGGGAAAGAACTGAGACTTAAACAGCAATATTTCTTCATTTCAGCAACCCTGCAAAGAGTTGTCAGAAGGTTTTTAGAAAAACATGATGATTTCAGTGTATTTCCTGATCTCGTTCAATTCCAGCTTAATGACACTCATCCAACCGTTGCAGTAGCTGAACTTATGCGGCTCTTGGTTGACGAAAACGGCGTTGAATGGGAAACAGCATGGGAAATAACGAAAAAGACTTGCTCTTATACAAATCATACAATCATGTCGGAAGCGCTGGAAAAATGGCCTATTGAGCTGTTCAGCAGACTTCTTCCTAGAATTTATATGATTGTTGAAGAGATTAACAGAAGATTTTGCGTACAGCTTACAGACAGATTCGGGAGCAACCCTGATAAAATAAGGAAAACTGCCATTGTTGCAGACGGACAGATTCGCATGGCTCATTTGGCCATTGTCGGAAGTCATTCTGTAAACGGCGTTGCCGAGCTTCATACTGAAATTCTGAAAAATCAGGAGCTTAAAGACTTCTATGAGTTGATGCCAGAAAAGTTCAATAACAAAACTAACGGCATAACACAGAGAAGATGGTTGGCCTATTGCAATCCGGGACTTAGCAAATTAATTACTAATACTCTTGGGGACGACGGCTGGATTAAAGACCTTGACCAGCTTAAAAAGCTTGTGCCCTATGCGGACGACGCGGCATTCAGAGACGACTTTATGAAAGTCAAGAGAGAAAATAAAGTTGCTTTATCTAATTTTATTAAGGCAAAAAATGGAATCAATATTGACCCAGACTCAATTTTTGACATTCAGGTTAAAAGGCTTCATGAATACAAGCGCCAGCTTTTAAACGCACTGCATGTTTTGGATTTATATAACCGTCTTAAAGTCAATCCGGGGCTTGCAATGCCGCCCAGAACCTTTATTTTCAGCGGAAAAGCCGCCGCAGGCTACCGCAGGGCAAAGCTTATTATTAAGCTTATTAATAATATCGCCAATCTTG
>CAYLSP010000121.1:0-5049 GCA_964385935.1 uncultured Defluviitaleaceae bacterium | reverse complement strand
CTCGGTAATTATTTGCCTGCCGGAATGAAAAGAGCCATTGCTGAAAAGAATATCAAATTCTATATTATAGACGGTACTGGAATCGCTAGAGATTTAGGTCTTGGAAACAGAATTAACACTGTTTTACAGTCCGCTTTCTCCAAGCTTACTAACATCATTCCTTTTGAAGATGCCGTTAAATATATGAAAGATGCTATTTATGCTTCATATGGCAAAAAAGGCCAGAACATTCTTGATATGAACAACAATGCTGTTGACCAGGGCTATCTTGGCCTTATAGAAATAACCGTTCCTGAAAGCTGGAAAACAGCACAGGAAGATAATACACGTACTACAGACAGAGAAATACCTGACTTTATTAAAAACGTGGTTTATCCTATGAATCTTCAAAAAGGCGAAGAACTTCCTGTTTCAACTTTCCTCGGAAGAGAAGACGGAACATTCCCACAAGGAACTGCTGGTTATGAAAAACGCGGAATCGCCGTTGATGTTCCACGCTGGATACCTGAAAACTGTATTCAGTGTAACCAATGCTCTTACGTTTGCCCACATGCTACAATCCGTCCGTTCTTATTAACGGCAGAAGAAAAAGCAAATGCGCCTGAAGGCTTTGTAACTCTTAAAGCTAACGGAAAAGGTCTTGAAAATTATGATTTCCGTATCCAGGTTACAACTCTTGACTGCGTAGGCTGCGGAAACTGCGCTCAAGTTTGCCCGGCTAAAGAAAAAGCTCTTGTTATGGAGCCTATCGCAACTCAGCTTGGCGAAATGGATAACTGGTACTATGCAATTGATCTCCCAACTAAAGAGAACCCGCTTAACCTTGAAACCGTTAAAGGAAGTCAGTTTGAACAGCCTATGCTTGAGTTCTCCGGTGCTTGTGCAGGTTGCGGCGAAACACCTTATGCAAAACTTGCAACTCAGCTTTTTGGTGATAGAATGTATATCGCCAATGCAACAGGTTGTTCCTCTATCTGGGGCGGTTCTGCGCCTAGTATGCCATACACAACAAACAAAGAGGGTCACGGTCCCGTTTGGGCAAACTCCCTGTTTGAAGACAATGCCGAATATGGTTTTGGTATGTTTATGGCTGTTAAACAGCGTCGTGAAAAAATGGCTCAAGTTTTAAAACAGATTTCTGAATGTGATTTACCGGCAGCTTGGGGCTATAAAGAAGCTGCTGAGGAATGGCTTAATAATATGTTAGATGCTGAAGGCTCAAAAGTCGCTTCTAAAAAGGTTATTGAAGCCAATGAAAAAGCAATTGCCGAATGTGGAACTTGCGGCTGTGAGTTAGACGCTCTTTATAAACATGTTAAAGAAAACTATGATATCTTAGTTAAGAAATCCCAGTGGATTTTCGGCGGCGATGGATGGGCTTATGACATCGGTTACGGCGGATTAGACCACGTTCTGGCTTCTGGCGAAGACGTAAACGTTTTAGTATTTGATACAGAAGTTTATTCAAATACAGGCGGTCAGGCAAGTAAAGCAACTCCTGCTGCGGCTATCGCAAAATTTGCGGCTTCCGGCAAGAAGATCAGAAAGAAAGATTTGGGCATGATGGCTATGAGCTATGGTTATATCTATGTAGCGCAAGTCGGTATGGGCGCTAACCAGAACCAGCTTATTAAAGCCATGGTCGAGGCCGAAAAATATCCGGGCCCATCTCTTATAATTGCCTATGCTCCATGTATCAATCACGGCCTTAAAATCGGAATGGGCTGCACACAGCTCCAGACTAAGCTTGCCGTCGAATGTGGATACTGGCATTTATACCGTTTCAATCCTCAGCTTGCTGAAGAAGGAAAGAATCCGTTTATTCTTGATTCAAAAGAGCCAACAGGAGACTTTGACGCGTTCATCCAGAGTGAAGCAAGATACTCAGCGCTTAAACTCACATTCCCGGATATTGCCGACGAACTCTTTGCACAGGCTAAGCAGGACGCTATGTACAGACTGCAATCCTATAAAAAGCTTGCAGCAGAATAATATTAATTGATTGTATGGGCAGACCAAGTGTCTGCCCTTTCTATTACCAATTTTATACTTGTATTATTTTTTCCTTCTAAGCCAAAATAAGGCTATGATAGAGAGATTTGTAATATACGGATTAGCAGGCATGGTCATGGAAATTCTTTGGACAGGTTTTTTCTCCCTTATAAAGAAAAACTATAAACTGACTGCAAGCACTTCACTTTGGATGTTTTTTATTTATGGACTAGTAGTTTTCTTTGAACCCGTTTGTAAAAGTTTATTGTTTCTTCCAATAATTTTAAGAGGAGTGATCTACGTTATTTTCATTTATGGCTTGGAATATTCCGCAGGCAAAATCTTAAAACTTAGTAATAACTGCCCCTGGGATTACAGTCACAATAAATTCAATCTAGACGGGTTGATTTGTTTAAACTACGCTCCGGTATGGTTCGCTGTCGGAATCATTTTTGAAACACTTACTGTTTATTTATCTAAATAAAAAAGCCGAATTAGTAGGGGCGAACTGTGTTCGCCCATTACCAATATCGGCTTTTTTGTTGAAATTAACTATATTAACTGCCACATGCCATTAAACCATTCAAGAACCATTTTAGCAACCGTGAAATTAACAGGGATTCCTGTAATAAGGGGGTAGAACATTATAAATAAAGCGATAACAGTGAAGATTGCAGCGAAATAGAATTTCTTACTCTTTAAGTTCGCCACCGAGAAGAAATATCCCACGAAAAGAGTCAGGAACGGAACACATGGGAAATAGTGATAAATATACGTGGTTCTTGATATAGCAAGCCACGGCACAAGCTGTGCAAAATAAGCCACCAAAAGGAAAAATAGCTTCTTGTCCCAGGTTTTAAAATAGCGCTGTATTCCGTATATAAGAGCCGCTAACCCTCCCCACCAGACAGCAGGATTCCCGAAGGAACTAAGCCCCGCTCTAACGGTATCGGAAAACGTTGCTGAATAATAGAAAATTGGTCTTAAATCAAACAGCCATGTATACCATCTAGCCTCGTATGGGTGTTCAGACACAAGATAGGCGTGATAATTAAACATATCAAGCTGGTTCTGGACAACGGCAGCGCAATAATTTCCAAAGGGATTATCTTTAAAAACACTTGCCCAGAAGGGAGAATCATTTAAAAATGTTATTGAGTCTCTTGTAAAGTAAAGGCTTTCCGTTGCATAGTAGGGCATATAACTGAGCAAATAAATTCCCGCGGGCACGACGATAAAGAACACTATACAGAACAAAAGCGTTGCAATGGTATTTTTCGGGAACTTCTTTCTTATATCGGCGTATTCGGGAAGGTCTGCTTCAGTGTCCGCCAGTTTACGGCAGTATAGATATTCTCTGAATCTTCTTATTAAACTGGCGAAGAATATAACCGCCAGACCAATTCCGGCATAAACTCCCGGCCATTTTGAAGCTATTCCAAGCCCCATGCAAATGCCCGACAAGCCAAGTGGAATAAAAGTCTTCCAAAGCTTTTTATCATAGAAGCTTGTCTTGTAATACAGATACATAAACCAATACATCAGTATGACGAAAAATACAATGTATGTGTCAATGGTGGCAATTCTGGTCTGAGCGTAGTGCATGAAGTCAAAAGTGAAAAATATTGTGACGAGAACCGCAAGACTTGTCTTTTTAAAAAGGCTCTTCCCGAACAAATACATAAACGGAACCATCAGCGCCCCGAACAAAGCCCCCATAAACCGCCAGCCAAAGGGGTTCATGCCAAAAATCTCTATGCCAAGGGCAATTAGGTTTTTCCCAAGCGGAGGATGTGTCCATTCATAAACTTTCACCTTTTCAACAAACTCATATCCCGTCCGGGCATGATAAACCTCGTCAAAATAAGTGCCGTTCATATAGGTTCTCATTTCAGGAACAACGTCCTGTTCGTCAAACAGGTTTTTCGCCTGTTCGCTTGGCTTAACGAGAAGTATTTCCCCAAGCCCATTTTCGCTTTCGCCTCTAAAGGCAATTTCCTGAATCCAAGTGTTATCCTTTTCAGCTGTCAAAGTGATTTTATCAGTCTTTATGTTAAGGTCTTTTTCGCCCCACTTAAATACGGAGTCGGCTTCCACTTTTATATCGAAATAATCATTGGTATTACTGTCAACGCCTGATAAATTAAAGTATCGGTCTTCCCTTGCCCCTAGCATAAACTGAATTTTACTTATTTGAACCTTTTCATAAAACTCAATCTCCACCGATTCCCCTTCTGAAAGCTCAATTTTTGTATAAGGCGCGATTTTATCACCAAGGAAGGAAATGGCAAGAATGAAATAGGCAATTGATATAACAGAAATTGCGATAAAATCGTAGCGGGTATATTTAGCGTTTGTATCGGATTTTTGGATAACAAAGGGCTTTTTCTCTTTGAAATCGGAATAAGCTGGTATGCCCTCAGGCCATGGCTCTGTAAAATTCAGCGCCGTTTTTTCATAGGGCTTTTCAAAGGATTTAAAATATACAATAATAAGGGCAACATATAGAACCACACTAATAAAGGCCAGAGTTGGCATTGTTTGCTTTATAAGGGTATAGTCGAATTCGTTTATAGATAGGTTCAAAACGTCTGCGTAGTGGAGGAAGAAGAAGAAAGTATATAGTATATACATCCCAAGGATTTTCTTATCACGCTTATATAAATAACTAAGCAGCAGCAGTGCCATCATAGGAAAGGCGTATCTTTCATGCATTTTAACGGAGAACATAAAGGTTGAAATACAGATTATGGCAGCGGTGAAAAAGACGTTCCCCTTGCTTCTGTTTCTGGAAATGGTGAAGAAGGAGAAAATGACAATGAGGCAGAGGAAAACAAGCCCCAATGTGTCAAAGGTAATTGGCCCGATAGTTGTGGTAATAGGCTTCCAGTTCAGGTCAAAGAGAGCGTAAAGGTTATAGGCATTAACAGAGATATATGGATAAGAAGCTAAAGTATCAACATATTGGTTAATAATAGGCATGGGGTTAAAGCCCTGCTTTGATATTGAAAACGGAATCAGAAGCAGGACGGCAAAGGCGGCGCAAATTAAAGCCCA
>CAYLSP010000120.1:0-5052 GCA_964385935.1 uncultured Defluviitaleaceae bacterium | reverse complement strand
CGGAAGGTGGCCGCGGCCACCTTCCGTTAAATGGCAAAAATTCAATCCCATAACTTCAATATTAATCATCAATAATTAATACAAAGCTTGCCTTGATACGATAGAATTATATAGGCATATCACGTTGTTAATATGTACAATACGTATGGAGGTAATCTTATGGAACTATCTGTAACAAAAACAGAGAAAGGAGGTGTGGTCGTTTTACTTGACAACAATATGAGGATTGTGAAGCCTGTACAGGATTATTTAAATCAACAGGCTCGGCTTGGCAGAAGCTTTAACACCATCCTCGCTAATGGCAGGGATTTAAAGCATTATTGGGAATTTCTAAATCATAAGGGTTATGATTACACAGAAATTACACCTGTAATCATCGGTGAGTTTATTCAATTTCTGCGTTCGCCTGACGGAATGAATGAGAAAATCATATCCCTGTACGATGCAAGCAAGCGAACAGGAAAGACGGTAAACAGAATCTTATCAACAGTGTATTGTTTTTACAAATACTGCTGTTTGATTATGGAAATTGAAAATCCAATTATGATGGAGGACATAAACCGTCCGCAAAATATGTTCAAGAGCATTTTGCATCACACTCGGCGTAACAACAAAACCCATAAATCAATTTTTAAGATTAAAGAAAGTGAAGCCGGTATAACAATTATTCCCGATGAACATATTGGGCTTGTTTTGGATAATTTGTCAACAGAGCGCGACAAGCTTATTTTCAAAATACTTTATTTAACAGGCGCACGCATCGGTGAGGTTTTAGATTTAAAAATTGAAAACATACCTTATCCTAATTCCACAGAGCCATTTGGTGTTCTTAAAAACATTAAATCAAAAGGTAAAAAACGTGACTTGTTTATTCCGACATCGCTCATAGAAGAAATAGATAATTTCATAATCAATGAGCGCTCAGAGGTGGAAACGAAGCACAGTTTTCTTTTTGTATCCCTGCAAAAACAAAACTTAGGTAAACCACTCACCTATCGTGGAATTTATGAAGTATTCTGTAGGGTGAAAGAAAAGCTTGGGCTTAGCTTTAATTTCCATGATGTCAGACATACATTTATTACACATTTAGCGGAAACAGGGATGGATGTGAGCATTATCAGCAAAATAGCGGGTCACAAGCATATCTCAACAACCGAGAGATACACGCATCTTTCCGATAAGCACGTGGGCGAAAGTCTTGCGAGATATTGGCAAAGTAGCCTTCTTCTTGGAGGTGGCGGTAATGCTTAGTAATATGCCTACAGGAAATGAATTGTATCTTCAAGACACCGATGATAAGTCTGTAAACTACAAAAACAAATTCATATTCCGCTTTGAACAATTTGAGTCTGAAAAAATCAGAAGGCTTATCAAGTTATACGTTTGGCAAAACCATCAAACCGGAGCGCTGACACTTAGTTCCATATACAAAAACTACTCGAGCTTTTGTAAGTTTAATTTGTTCGCTTTACAAAATCATATTTATACACTTGCAGATTTTGATGCAAATGATGCTGATGATTATATGACATATTTGAGAATGTCAAAATCAAAAAATACCGGAAAACCCTTGTGTTATTCTACTCAAAAAGAAATTTATTCTAATTTTAGAGCGGTGGTATATTGGGGTAGGCTTTTTGCTCCCGAATTAGTTCCGGAGCAAGAGGTCTTTCTTGACATTGCATACCCCGGATACCATGCAAAACACAAAATAGAATATATTTCCGATGATGTTGTAAAACAAATCAACATAGCACTTTTAACCGAGGAAAATCCGTATATCAAATATGGAATCATAATTTTGTTTTCCACTGGAATGAGGCGGAGCGAGCTGTTAAATCTTGAAGCAGACTGTGTCACACCACATTTGTTAAACGGTGATACATTGATGATGTATGATTACAAAAATCGTCGTCAATACAGACGGTTTCCCATAAACCCTATATGTGCAGATGCAATAGGAAGGCTGAAAGAATTTACTGCGGAAATGAGAAAAAGAGCAGATGACGATATTAAAAGGTTTTTATTTATTTACGAGGATAAAAACCGTGATAATACCAAAGCCATAAAGGTTGTTTCCAAATATGTGTTGAGTTCGTGGATAAACGGCTATACAAGCGTCGGGAAATTTTATCCGGGCTTTATGGCAAGGCACAATATCACAGGGAGCAATGGTGAAATCTACAAGTTGAAAATTCAGCAGTTTAGAAAGACCGTGGCAACAGATATGTTTAGTAAAAATGTCAATTTGAAAACAATACAAGCATTTTTACGGCATGCAAATCCGGAAACTACAAAGAAATATTATGCCGATGACAAGGATATTGACCGCGCTAAGCTTTTTGAGAAGGTCGGTATTATCGGAAATATTAATAATGTTGATGCTTCGGTTATAGCCGATAAAAATGAGCTTGCGTGGTTTATGGAGAACAAGGATAAAGGTGCAAAAATGCACGATGGATATTGCACTAAGCCTATACGATGCGGAGAGATATGTGAAAAACTGATGAATCAGCAGAAGTGCTATACATGCAGCCGCTACATTACAACGCCGGAGTATCTTGGAGAGCATCGGAATCACTTATCGGAATTGGAATCTCAACTTGCAAACAATATCTATGGTGCACATTATGCCGAACATTTGAGTCCTACAATAGCAGTTCTTAAAGATATTATCAATAGATTGGAGGCTATCTGTAATGATTTTTAACTCACTTGCTTTAAAACCATTAGCAGCTACCGACAATTTCTCTGACATTATGGTGGGAGCATCCAAATTTACTGATGATATCTGGGATATGACCGATTACATCAAACAAAAAACTCGCCCAAACGCAGGTAAAAAAATCCGCTTTAATATCAGCAACTACAACATTAAAACAGTCATCAAGCAATATGCCTATTACAAGCTCGGTAAAATTAAGCCGCAAACGGTAATTGGGTATGTAAATACAAAGCTGCCTTCGTTTGTTCAATATTGCGAATTGCGGCAACTTGCGAGCTTGGAGGAGTTAAGCTTTTCTGTTTTAAGTGATTATATCAATTGGTTGAAAAGTGAAAAAGGGATAAGCGAGCGTTCTTGCTTTCAGACTATGTATATTATTATTGAAATAGTGCGAGTAGGACAAGTTAAGGGTTGGAAAGTCCCGACAGGTAACCTTTATGAAAAAATCAAGATTGAAATGTTGGCGCCGCAAAATTGGGATTTTGAAGCTGCAAAGTTTCAGCCCATACCAACAAATGTCTTTGATAAGATATTGTTTAATGCCTTGCATAATGAAAAAAATGTTTTGACGAAAGCAGGAATTGTTATTCAAAGCCAAACCGGGCTTAGAATCGGCGAGGTATTGGAGATTAAAAAGGGCTGTCTGTCCACAACAGCTGAAGGCTATACCTTTTTGGAGGTTCAGATAGGTAAAACTGAAAAAGGTGAACCTATTTCTCACAAAGTGTATGCAAATGAATTGGTTAAAGCGGCAGTCTTAGAATTAGAGCTGACTACTGAAGCTCTGAGAGAAGAAAGTGGACTTAAAGAGCTATTTCTAATTAGAAATCGGGGTGTTCGCAATATTACGGTTAATGCATGGACAAATGTGCGCCTTACAGCTTTCATAAAGCGGTGGGACATACGTGATAAGGACGGAAGCTTGTACCCATTAAAATCACATCAATTCAGGGCTACATTTGTTCGAGAGCTGATAAAGCAAAATGTTTCAATAAACCATATTATGAAGCAATTTTCCCATGTTTCAATTGAAATGACAATGCATTATTTAACCTTGCAAGAGCATGAAATCCGTGAAATATATACAGATATGATACTTAGCCCTGATTCAAAAATAGCCGGAATCCGAGCTGCGGAAATCAAAAGCGTTTTAGCGCCGCATTTCAAAGGTAAGACCACCGCAGAAGTAGGGATATTTATATCGGATTTAGCTGAAACAATGAGCTTCAATCCACTTCCTAACGGCATTTGTCTTTATGATTTCCGGCGCGGCAATTGTACAAATGGAGATGGCTGTTTTTTCTATAACTGTCCCAATTATATCACTGAAATTCAATTCTATCCTGTTTTGAAAAGAGAACTGGATTTAATGGAATTGGAAATGAAGCGTTTCAAGGAATTGGGTCGTGAACGTGATTGGCAAAGGCAATATATTAAGCATCAGCATTTAAAAAAGCTTGTTACTGGATTGGAGGTGCAGCTTAATGATTAAGCGAAATACCAAGGGGTTGAGGGAATACACAAAAGCAAAGAATTCTAAAACCATAGAAAAAGTCAATGCGGCAATTAACAAGTTAAAGCGTTCCCGAGCTGATAATATTAATTTTAGTACAGTGGCCAAAGAAGCAGGTGTATCAAAAGCTACACTCTACAATAACGATGTTTTGAGGGAGCGTATTTTAGGCTTACGGACAACCGCTAAAGGTGTGGTTAATACTGAAGAATCCCCTAATCCGCCCATCGACAGAACGACTAAGAAAGGCTACCTCGATGAAATCAGAAAGCTACGAGAGGATAAGAAAAACTTGATTTTGCAGCTGGTTGAGATGGAAGCATTGCGTGAAGAAAATTCTAAACTAAAGGTGCAATTAGAAAATCAAAAAAGAAAGGACGGTCATACATTATGACAATTTCAAGTTTAAAGGCAATTTTGGAGGGATTTAGTGACAATGATGAAGTGGCTGTTGCTATTACGGTCAACAATCAAAAAAATCCGGTTATTACTTATGATGTCGGCTTCGCCAAAAATGAATATGGCGAGCTTGTGTTAAAAGTAGCGGTCAGCAGTTCTGATTTTTAATAATTAGGACTTTTTTATTATCACGAGGAGGTGTTATATATTTATGCACTAAATTATTTGCAAGTTAAAAGAATGACTTTTCAACAAAGCTATACTTTTAACCGTCTTAGACGGTTAAAAGTGTATAACACGGAAAGAAGGTGGATTTATGGACAAGTATTCACTTGTTAGACGGTATCACGATAAAGATAAATTGGAAGTAGGTGAGAAAAATCAACAAGATACGCAATCTGCTGGGGAGCAGAAA
>CAYLSP010000119.1:0-5067 GCA_964385935.1 uncultured Defluviitaleaceae bacterium | reverse complement strand
GAAGCAAAGCAGTATGAAGAGCAGGATAAACGCAGGAAAGAAATTATTGATACGAAAAATGAAGCGGACTCCATTGTATTCCAGTGTGAAAAATTGCTCTCCGATAACGGAGATAAGCTTTCAGACGACGACAGGGGTAATCTTGAATCAGAGCTGTCTCAAATGAAGTCGTTAAACGAATCAATGCCAGTTGAGTCCATGAGTGAAACAGAAATGCAGTCTCTCAAAAATGCTACTGAAAATCTCATGAAGGTGCTTCATGAAATCACAACAAAACTTTACCAACAGGCGGGCGGACAGCCGGGTGCAGAGCAGAACCCGCAAGATGCCCCAAGCAATGACGACATAATTGACGCATAAAAAATCTAATTATATTGCCGCCGTGGTAAAATAAATAAAGGCAGGTAGCAAAAATGGCATCAAGTAAAAATTATTATGATGTTTTAGGCGTTGAAAAGGGCGCTTCGGACGCAGAGTTAAAAAAGGCTTACAGGGATTTGGTTAAAAAGTATCATCCCGACGCGAATCCGGATAACCCAACAGCCGAAGCGACATTTAAAGAGATAAACGAAGCCTATCAGGTTTTATCAGACCCAAACAAAAAAGCCCAGTACGACCGCTTTGGTCATGAGGCCTATACATCAGGAGGAAGTGCTGCCGGAGCCGGAGGCTTTGGTGGTTTTGGTGGAATGGGCGGTATGGGCGGCGTTAATTTTGACATGGGCGACATATTTGAGTCCTTTTTCGGCGGCGACATTTTTGGCGGAGGAAGCAGACAGGGACCAAAGGTTCATCGTGGTCAAGATGTTTCCACCACAATCCAGATAAAATTCGAGGAAGCCGTTTTCGGCGCTGAAAAAGAAATCTCTCTCAGTGTGATGGATAGCTGCGATACCTGCGGCGGTTCGGGCGCAAAAGCCGGAACTGTTGCAGAAAACTGCCGTCACTGCGGAGGCTCAGGTCAAGAGAGAGTTCAACAACAGACAATGTTCGGAACGATGACAAATGTCAGACCCTGTAGCGTTTGCCGTGGGGAAGGAAAGGTTATAAAAGACCCCTGCTCAACTTGTAGCGGAACTGGTCGAGTTAGAAAAACGAAAAAGTTTCAGGTTACAATCCCAAAAGGAATTGACGACGGCATGACAATTCGTCAAGGCGGCAAGGGTCAACCAGGCGAACGCGGCGGCCCGCCCGGTGACTTACTTATTACAGTGAGAGTTCAAGCCAGCAAGGAATTTAAGCGCGAGGGAATGAATCTTTATATAAACATTCCGATTTCCATAACCCAAGCGGCCTTAGGTGATGAAATCCTCATCCCGACCTTGACTGAGCCGGAGAAATACAGCATAAAACCTGGAACACAGCCTGGAACTACTTATATCATGCGTGGCAAAGGCGTTCCCAATGTAAGGCGGCAGAATCAGGTAGGTGACTTAATTGCCACATTTAACGTAGTTGTCCCTAAGGAATTGACAAAACGCCAGAAAGAAATTCTGATGGAGTTTGCCAATGAATCGGGCGAATCATTAACCAGTAAAAAGAAAAAAGGGTTATTTAAATAAGTAAGCCATAAAAAGGACTAACGGAGTTATAGACCGTTAGTCCTTTCAGGTTCACATTCTACTACCCGACAACCTTTTTAATAAGAACTTGAACTTGAGAAAATAACGTGATATCATGTGAGAATGAAAAAAATTATATTGGGGCAGGTTCAAATCTGTGAAATGTTTTCATTTAAAAATACGAAAAGTTAAAGGCAATGCTAAAGTAGAAGAAGTGAAATCCGGAATAACCAGATATGACTGTAAAAGCGAAAAACACTTTGTTTGGCACCCAACAAGTGAATTTAATGTATTGTTAAGTAAAACAGGTAGCAAATTTGGGGATTGCTTATTTGATGGACATTGGGAACAATTTTACTTCGTTTCAAAAAGCGTATTAAATGTTCTTTCAGAATATCAACCTAATCTTGTTTATTATAAGGTTAATATTGACGAACCAATTCCTGCGCAATACAAAAGCCTAAATCATAATGAATACTTCTCTTTGGATTATCGCAAACTTAATGTCGTAAATTACGATCTGCAAAAATACCCATATAAAGATGCTTGGATATGCCCGGAATGTGATTCTACAAGAGAAGATGCTAATGATTTTTTGAAAGATATTGCTAGCAATACTGTGAAACCAAGACCATTTAATTTCGCTGATTACAAAGGAGACAATTTATTTAGGATTCAATGCTTCGGGTTAGCTTGTACCGAGATATTAAAAAATGAACTTGAAAAAAGATTTAAGGGTTCTTTTGGATTTAATGAAGTTTTGTTTAGTTAAAGACTCTTCATATTTCTATTACCTAAATAAGCATTTTATCATCATTGTGCCATTACCATTAAATTTTCAGCGCATATACAGCGGCTATATGCGCTATTTTTATTCAAAATCCCCAAAGAGGATATAAGGCATACAAACGACTTTTTGACGTTTGTCGGCAAACTGAAACGGAGTTATAGACCGTTAGTCCTTTCAGTTTGATTCTGAGCATTCTTTATGTGCGTATAAATATTTCCTGAACTGTCAGCATAACAAAGCAGGACATCCGAAATATTTTTTATATTGCTTTTATT
The DNA here is from genome assembly GCA_964385935.1 of uncultured Defluviitaleaceae bacterium. Taxonomy (GTDB): domain Bacteria; phylum Bacillota; class Clostridia; order Lachnospirales; family WRAX01; genus CAYLSP01. The sequence continues at coordinate 2,440 of CAYLSP010000119.1, read as the reverse complement.
AAGTTCAGAATTTAACCATTTTTCATCACACTTAATTCCTTGCAAATGGTCACGCATAACTTTTCCGTCGATTATTAGGTTTACGCAAAGCCCTTCATAATTTGTCTCAATCTTCATATCTCTTGGGGTTAATGGCTTCGCTTCCGATTTAGGCAGTACACTTAACTTTCCGCTTGTCTCCAGTATGGCAAATTCAATCTCAGCTACATCAAAAACGTCTTTTTGTCTGCATTCCTCTAACAAATCGTTAACGGTTAATTTAGTTTTTTTAAGACCTTTTTCAATAATTATACCTTTTTCAATCAAAACAACAGGTGTTCCGTCAAGCAGTTTTCTCGCCACATAACTTTTTCTACTAATGAAGGATAAAGCAATAGAAAACAGCGTAAACACTACCATTGCCGAAACAGCTTGAACATAACAGATGTCGGGATCAACTGCGCTTTGCGCGGCAATTGAGCCAATAGAAATCCCGATAATATAATCAAAAAGAGTAAGCTGCGCAATTTGCTTTTTTCCCATCAAACGTCCTAGAATAAACAGAGTACCTACAGATATTATTGAATTAATGGATGTTGCGTATATTTCCTTTAGCATAAAATCAGCTCCAAAACTGGTTTGTACAAACTCGAATGCTACTGTAATATTATGCTATAATAAAGATGAAAAAATGCAGCCTTTTCCAACACAAAAAAGGACTAACAGATTTTTAAATCCATTAGCCCTTTTTAAAATTAAGATATTTGCGTTACTTGATTGCTCTAAGTTCTATATAACCTCTTGTTCCAATAGGTTCGAGTTGAATTCGAGGATTTTCATCATCCCACTGATAACCAATAATAGACGGGTCGTAATTGTTCATTGAATTTTGCACGGTGCTAATGGCTTCGCAATAATCTTCCTCTGCAAACTGCTCACCTTGGAACATTAAATATTTCGCTGATGGCAACTCAATAATATCAAATCCATCAGGAATTTGACCGCTAAAATCTAAGCCAACCTCAACGCCCTGAACATAGATTGAAGTGTTTTCGGTTTGGTATTTTTTCGTTAACCACAATGATACCGGCTCATCGCAAAGGGATTTCATGCTTGTAAGTATGCCCCAAACATCACAGCCAACCTCCTGGCAGTAATCCCAATAGTTATCTGCCTTTATTCCTCTTTTAATAATAACTTTCCTTGCAGGCTTTTCAATCACTTGAATAAACACATTTTTCACAGTTGCCATAGTCAAACACTCCTTCTTCCATAGATTTCTGAATTTTACGCCAAATGGTTTAAACAGTGACAACGGAATTGGGTTTTTAGAGTATTCCTTTGGATTACACGAAAATTCTTTACGGAATGCCCTTTGATAACCGTCAACACTTTCAAAGCCCATATCAAAAGCTACATCAATAATTTTAACTTCTTCATCCCTAAGCCTTAAAGCGGATTTTGAAAGTTTTAATCTCCTAATATAATCCGCAGGAGAAAGCCCTGTTTGCTCCTTAAATATCCGAGCTGAATACCAAGGAGAGAAGTGAGCTGTTTCCGCTAACTGAGCAAGGGTTATTTCTTCGGTTATATGAGCTTCGATATAACTTTGCATTAGCTGAACTGCTTCTATTTTTCCCGTCACTGTTTATCCCCCCTGACATTAAAATTATAAGTCAGACAACTATGAATTTTCTCGACTATTCTTGCTCTGTTTCTTGCATAAATATGTCTACAAATAATCCATATTAGTTTTTCTTATGTAGGGTGGTTCTAAGATTACGCCATGTATCTACCAGTGTTTCGTGTTTAGTATCTGCTGGATTAAAACGCAAAATACCAAAGATTATTTGCACGCAAAAGCCAATACCAAACACAGCAATTATTGTGCCTACGCCCACCTGTCCTCCAAGGAAATATCCTATAACAAGGGCAGTTCCCTCCATTAATGAGCGGCACACACCAACGGGCCAACCAAAACGGCGTTTTAGGAGTGTCATCAGGCTGTCTCGCGGTCCTGCCCCAAAGGCAGAACCAATATAGAAATAGCTTCCCAGCGCAATGGTAAACAAACCGCCAATCAACACTAAAATTCCTAGCCACAAATTAGGCATAGTTGGGATTATATTGATTGCAAAAATCGCATCTATAAAAATCCCTATCAACACAATATTTAAAATAGTACCAAGCCCAAGTTTTTCACCAAACAAAAATACAATCAGGCAAATAATCAGCCCAACTCCTATACTGGCGATACCTATGCTAATACCCAATTTATAGGAAATACCTACATGCAGTACCTCCCATGGGGCATAACCAATATTTGCTTGAATGCAAAACACAATTCCCAAGGCGTATAAAAAAAGTCCAAATATTAAAGAACATAACCTCTTGATATAAAGCATGAGTAATCCCCTTTATATTTTAATATTCCAATACCATTCATCATTTGGCGTAGTAA
>CAYLSP010000118.1:0-5154 GCA_964385935.1 uncultured Defluviitaleaceae bacterium | reverse complement strand
CCTGTAGCTATCAAGAGCATGGGGTTTTAAGCCCAATTCAACAAGAGCCTTATTAGCCGCATCTGCTATATCAGGCAATGAATTAAGCAATGTTCCGTCCAGATCAAAAAAAATTGTAGTTATCATAAAATTCCTCACCTATTAAAGGATATATTTGTCAATCATTCTCACAAGTGTCAGAACATCAGGTTTAGACACCTGATCCGTCACTCCCAGAGATTGGCCTTTCAGTTCCATTTCAGGGGTTATGAGGGAGGAGAAAATAATTATGGGCAGAATTCTTAAATCAGGATCCTCCCTGATGAGTTTTGTAAGCCTATGTCCGTCCATAAGAGGCATTTCAATGTCCGTCACTACACACTTTACGCGTGTTTCAATCCCTACGCCTGTAGCTTTGAACTTCTGTAATAAATCCCAAGCTTCTTGTCCGTTAGTGCAGTAAATCAGGTTTTTATAGCCCGCTCTGTTAAGGGATTCTCCCACCATTCTTTCAAGCGTTGAGGAGTCCTCAATAACAAGAATAGGTTTCATATTGTCAGGTCTTTTACCAAGCTCGTCTACATCACTTATTTTTATGCTGGTGGCAGGGCTGATTTCAGTCAGGATTTTTTCAAAGTCAATTATAGTAATCAGCCTGTCTTCAATTCGGGCGATACCGATTGCCATTCCCTCTTCCCCGCCATAAATGGCCGGGTCAGGTTTTTCAATAGCATCCCATGAAATTCTGTGAATAGCCTCAACTGAATGAACGTGAAAAGCCGTTTGGTTTTTATTAAAGTTTGTAATAATAAAAATGTCACGATCTTCTGATTCTGAGGGTCCAAGTCCCAGATAAGACGCAAGATTTATCAAAGTCATTATATCATTTCTGGGCTTAAAAATGCCCTCAACAAACGGATTTGAATTTGGCATAGGCGTTACTTTTTCATGTCTCATTATTTCAACAATTTTAGAAACATTTATGCCGAAGTGCCTATCCGCTATAGTGAATTCCATAACTTCCAGTTCATTGGTTCCGCTTTCAATAAGAATTTCTTTTTTTGATGATTTCGCCACTTCAAATCCTCCTAATTGTTAAAAATTTGCATTATAACACCCAATACTTTATATTATAGCAAAATTTAGAAAAATAATCTATTAATAATTTACATTTAGATTTAATAAATTCATAAGAATTTATATATTGTAGATTTTAAATTAATAAAGTATACTATGATTATCAGTTTTCTTGCTTGTTTGCTAAAATTCTACATTTTTTTAAGTAGATAAGAATATTATTTTTGGAGAAGATACTATATATTATATAACGGCATTTTAGTCTGACTAATTAAGAAGGAGTAGCCATATGAAGCTTTTAAAAAATATTTTCTTTCGGATAGTACCCGTATCTTTTCTTTTTTTATGTTCTGCCCACTCATTAACCGCAGATGAATTGGACATTTCCAATACAGCCGTCAGTGTCTTTTCATTTGTTAATTATAACAGCCCAAATGAAAATGTTGATATTAACAGCGAAGAAGGCATTATATTAAACACCATTCAGGAAAAGTCAGAAAATTACGAAATATCTGTTAATTATCCCGCCTGTGAAAGCGCCGCAGTTAATGAACTTGTAAAAGAATTTGTTGACGGAACAATAAAAGATTTTAAATCGTCTAATAAACAGGGGCGACTTGAATGCCGATATTCAACATACAGACACGGCGATCACGTTATAAGCTTCCTGTTTGAAACAGTCCAGACAGACGGCAAAAAGACTTTGGCGGTAAAAACCGGCAAGATATATGACCTTTTAGGTGGAAAAGAATTAAGCAGCCACCAGATTTTTAAATCCGGAACGGATTATTTATCAATAGTTTCAGAAACCGCTCATGAAGCCTTTAAAAACAGTGAATTTTATGAAGATTTTGATATATCAAAAAAAATAGATTATGATGATTTTGTATTTGACAACAAAACCATGAATTTTATCGTAAATGTAGTTAGCAAACCTGAATCCCGTAGCCAAATTCCAATAATTAAGGTTCCTCTGGAGGAATTAAAGGGTTGCTTATATATTGACGATTATATAGCCGAATATTTTATGTCAGAGGCAGGGAACACAAAACTTGATTTTGGAGAAGTCCTTGTGAGCCTTGAAAAAGGAGCTGGTCAGTCAAATATAAACCCTTATTTAGGGGAAGGAGTTCCTGATATTTCTGACGTTCCTTATATAATGCCAACAGACCAACTGATTTGTGACGACAGAAAATATATTGCAATCTCATTTGACGACGGCCCTCATTTTAAAAATACGCCGAAACTTCTTGACGCTTTGGATAAATACGGCGCAAAAGCAACTTTTTTCGTTCTTGGACATAGGATTTCATACACGCCAGAATTAATTGAGAGAATGTATGCTAGCGGTCACAGTATTGGAAATCATACCTATAACCATAAACAACTTACTGCAGTCTCAACTAAAGACGTTGTTGAACAGATTGATCAGGCTTCTGCCGCCATAACAGAAATAACAGGAGAACCCACTAATTTAATTCGCCCGCCCTACGGCTCAACTAACGCGAAAGTCAATGCTGAAATTGAGAAAAGGGGAATGGCTATTGCATTGTGGAATATAGACCCACAGGACTGGAAAACAGATAACGCTGAGGCTATAGCAAAACATATTATGGATAGAGTTCAGGACGGGGATATTATCCTTTTGCATGATATTTATCCGGCCAGCGTTGACGCGGCTATCATTGTTGTTGAAAAGCTTACACAGGAAGGTTATGTCTTTGTAACCATTGAAGATCTTATGGAAAGAAACGTTGGATTTACGGCGGGCGCGACTTATAGAAGCGCTAAAGGAAAGGTGATTAATAAATGATGCCTGAAAGTGACCGTCCTGAAAATTACGAAAATCTGACACATAATGAGAGTATAAAACCCCGGCTTTCGCTTTTGCTTGACATTCTAAAAAAAAAGAGAAAGGTTCTAGAGCTTATTCTCAGCATTTCTGAAAATCAGAATGTTGTACTACATTCTCTGGACTACAACACTGCCTCAAGTTATTTCAGCGAGATGTCATCTGAAAAGCAGACGCATATTGACGAAGTTCTTAGCTGTGACTCGGTTTTTCAATCTCTGTTTGAGGATATAAAGGATGTGCTTGATGTGATTCCGCCTGAATTCAAACCGCTTATAGCAGGGATTCAGGCGGAAATTAAGGCGGTCATGGATTTGGATATAAAAATCCGGGTTCAGGAAGAAAAAAATAAAGAACAGTTTGACAAATTAACAAAAATATCAAAGCCTTTAAACGCATTAAAAAAGGATTATGTATTAGATAAATATAAGGAGAATAGCGGAAAAAAAAATTTATAGCCGCTTAAATGTCTATGAGAAGGGAAAATATGAACAAAAGTCAAAAATCTGATTTATATGATCAAATCAATTATGCTAAAGGACAGGAACTCAGGAGAGAGCAAAGACCTTCTCCCAAAAAGAGAGTTGTTAGAAAATTCTTCTTAACGTTTTTTGTTACTCTTGTGCTGTTATCAACTGTTGGGGGGCTTGTGTTGTATGGGCTTGCTCATAACGGAGATGAGGGCGCCTTAGCTATTGCCAGATCCATAGATTCAAATTTGAAAACAGGCGGAAACCTTATGAATCTGTTTTCAAATGTAAAAGAACATACTAATTTTGTTCTTATGGGAACAGATGAGGCCGGAACTAGAACAGATTTCATGATGGTAGGAAGCTTCAACTCAAAAACAAAAGCCATAGACATCATTTCAATGCCGAGAGATACATATGTTGTAATGCCTCAGGAAAGACGGGATATTTTAAGCGGAATGGGTAAATGGACGCCATCCGAAATGAAGCTGACCCATGTCCACCATTACGCAGGAAACGAAATAGGAACTGAATTCACTATTAAACAGATTGAAGAGATTTTAAACATACAAATTGAGTATTATGCCCTTGTGGATATAGAATCTTTCCGCTATATAGTTGATGAAATCGGCGGGGTTGAGTTTGACGTGCCCCAGAGAATGTATTACAGAGACCCCGTTCAAGGTCTTTATATAGACTTGCAGCCCGGAGTTCAGGTTCTGAACGGCGCAGATGCTGAAGGGCTTGTCCGCTATAGAAAATCTGATGCAAAGAACCCCATCAGCAAGGGCTACGCAAACGGGGATTTACAGCGCGTTGAAGTTCAACAAGCCTTTATGAAAGCCCTGATTTCACAGCTTGCGTCAAAGGATAACATACTTAAAAATGCTTCCGCCGTCATGTCAACACTTATAAAATATGTCGAAACAAATTTTGATATAACAGATGCGGGCAAATTTGCTCAGTTCCTTCCCGACATTAAAACCCAAAATATAAATACCTACACATTGCCGGGAGATTCAAAAACTATTAACGGACAGTCATATTTTATACATGACCCTGTTGAAACAGCGGCTCTTGTTGAAGAAATCTTTTTTTCCTCTCCTGACGAAATTAAAGAAGAGGACAGTTTTGACAAGAAAATTCAGATTCTTAACGGCGCAGGAGAAGTTGGGCTTGCCTCAAAAAACCGTGATTTTTTAGAGGAAAAGGGATACTCTGTAGCTGATATTGACGACTATTTCGGAAAAAGAACCCCTGAAACCCGAATAATGGTTAATAAAAAGGGCTTCGGGGCGGATATTGCCGCTTTGTATAAAGATTCAAAAATAATTGTCGATCGCTCCATCGCTTCTGATTACGACATAGTAATTATTTTAGGCACTAACGAAACCGGTGAGGCCGGGTTTTAAAAATTAATCATGCCCCATGAATTTTTCTCATATCATAATATGTACAGAGTTTTTCATCTGTTTATGCCGGAAAGTTAAGCTTTCTAATGATTGGGAGGTTCGTCTTGTGGACAATTTAAATATACAAATTCCAAAAGGCTTTGGGGTAAAATGTAAAAATGTTGTTAAAGAGAAATCCTTTTATGTATGCTATACGGATAAGGGCGCAAAAATAGTTAAAAAGAGCGGTGGTTTTCCTCACGATGTTGAATTTCAGCACGCTTTGAAGGAAAACCTTTATAGAAGCGGCTTTGAAGCCCTTGACCGCTACCATGAAACCCCTGATTTAAAGCCCTATTGCTTCCTTGATGGAGATTTGTATACA
>CAYLSP010000117.1:0-5209 GCA_964385935.1 uncultured Defluviitaleaceae bacterium | reverse complement strand
TTATGGACGAACAGGAAAAAACGGTCGAAATAGTTTCTGAGCTTGGTAAAGACCCTAATGTTAAGGCTGTCATTTTAAATCAGGCAGTACCGGGAAGTAATGCGGCCATTACAAAGCTAAAAGAGACAAGAGATGATATATTTGTTATTTATTGTACTCCAAGAGAGGATCTAGCGGATGTAAGAGAAAGGGCTAATCTAATTTTAGCAGCAGACGAAATCATGATGGGGCCAGCAATGGCCAGACAGGCAAAGAAAATGGGGGCGGAAGTTTTCATTCATTATTCTTTTCCTAGACATTTGTCGCAACCTATTTTTTCCGAAATGCATAGGCTTCTTAAAGAAGAGTGTGAAAAAATTGGATTGCAATTTGTCGATGCATCCGCACCCGACCCAATGAGCGATATTTATCCCATTAGGTATTGGCTTGAGGATATTCCAAAGTTGCTTGACGAATATGGAAAAGATACGGCTATTTTTACAACAAACTGTGCTTTGCAGGTTTCGCTTATTAAAAATGTAGTTGATAATGGCGGTATTTATGTCCAGCCTTGCTGTCCATCGCCTTATCACGGTTTTCAGGCGGCTCTCGGTCTATCAGCAACAATGGAAACACCTATCGCTGAGGTAATTGAACAAACAAGAGAGGTTCTTGCTAAAAAGAATGAACTTGGGAGAGTATCGAACTGGCCTGTTCCTGCCGCTCATGTGTCTGCCAATGCTGGCACGGAATACGCAATAAAATGGATAAACGGCGAAGTCTCAAAAGATGGCATTGACGCGGAGGTTGTTAAAGAGCTTTTGGAGGATTATTCCGGAGTTTCCGTTGATTTAAGGCTATACGAGGACGAAAACGGAACTGTATATGACAATTTTCTTATGTTTTTATTGGATTATATGGTTTATTAAAACGGAGGGTTATTTCGGAAAGATATAATCTTCTTAAAGAAGAATGTGAAAAAATTGATCTGGAATTTGTTGATGTAAAATATCCAGACCCAATGAGCGACATTGGTTTAGCGGGCGCACAGCAGTTCGTTCTTAAAGACGTTCCAAAACTTCTTGACGAGTATGGAAAGGACACGGCTATATTTACAACAAACTGCGCCTTGCAGGTTCCTCTTATTAAAGCTTTAGTTGATAACGGAGGTATCTACGTACAGCCTTGCTGTCCGTCACCTTATCATGGATTTCCGGCGGGCTTGGTCTTTCAGCCACTGACGCTCACTCCATAGCAGATGTAATTGAGCAGACGAGAGTTGTTCTGGCTAACAAAAATGAACTGGGAAGGATTTCAAATTGGCCGGTGATTGTTGATTTTGCTTCTACTCATATTGGAGTTGAATACGCAATTAAATGGATAAATGGTGAAGTCCCGAAAGAAGAAATTGATCTGGAGGTTCTTAAAGAAATAATGGAAGAATATGCCGGAGTGTCTGCTAGTTTAAGACCATATGAGGACGAAGATGGAACTGTTTATTATAATTATTTTATGTTTCTGCTGGATTACACGGTTTATTAGGGGATAGAGTAGTTCATGAAAAGGGGAGTCACCATGAAAAAAAATATTTATTTATTCTTTGCATTATGTATGACGCTAACTATGACATCATGCAGCGAAAATATAACACTGGAAGTGTCTGAAAGTCCGATAAGCTCTGAATCGCCAACGCCTATGCCAACGCCCGCAGTAGCGAAAACGCCGGAAGCTGATGAAACCCCAGAAGCTTTTAGTGGAAAAATTGCCATTGTAACAAGCACTTTCTCTTCAAATGAAGAAGAATATCGTTCGGCGGAACTTATGATAGAAAAATACGGCAAAGACAAGATAATTCATAAAACATGGTCGGATAAATATGTTGATGACATAGATATTATAAGTGGAATAATTTCTCTTTTGGGAAACGACACAGAGGTTAAAGCTATTATTTTAAGCCCTGCAATACCGGGATGTAATGAGGTTATTAATGAGTTGTATGAGACAAGGGACGACATATTTGTTGTTTATTGCAAAGCCATGGAGAATCCGGCTGAGGCCGTCGAAAGAGCAAATCTGATTTTAATGTCGGATGAAATCGTGATGGGGCCGGCAATGGCTAGACAGGCAAAGAAAATGGGGGCAGAGGTTTTTATTCATTTTTCCATTCCCAGACTTATGTCTCAGTATACTATTTCCAAAAGGTACGAGCTTCTTAAAGAAGAGTGTGAAAAAATTGGTTTAAAACTTGTTGACGAACCTATGCCTGACCCGCAAAGCGATATTGGTTTGGCTGGAGCAACACAATTTGCTCTTGAGGAGCCTCCAAAGTTGCTAGAAAAATACGGAAAAAACACAGCATTATTCTTAACAAGTTGCCATTGGCAATATCCTATTATTAAATCTTTAGTTGATAACGGCGGCATTTACGTTCAGCCTTGTTGTCCGTCACCTTATCACGGGTTTCCGGGGGCTCTTGGTCTTAGGGCAACAACAAATTCTCCTGTCGAGGGCGTAATCGAGGAAACAAGAGCGGTTCTTGCTACAAAAAATGAACTTGGAAGGGTATCGAACTGGCCTGTGTCTGGGGTTTTTCTGTCCGCAAACGTTGGTACTGAATACGCAATAAAATGGATAAACGGCGAAGTCTCAAAAGAGGGCATTGACGCGGAGGTGGTTAAAGAGCTAATGGAAGACTACGCCGGAGTTTCGGTTGATTTAAGACCATATGAGGACGAAGACGGAACAATTTACGAAAACTTTTTGATGTTTATTATGGACTATATGATTTATTAGATATAATAGCTAATGAAGGGGACTTTACCATGAAAAAATTTTTTAGCGTGTTCTTAGGATTTTGCATGGCTTTAACTATGACCTCATGTAGCAAAAATTTCCCGACTGAATTATCAGAAAGTGCAGCGGTTTCAAAATTAGAAACCCTAATTCCTACAAAGGAATCGAAAACCCCGGAAGCTGTTACTCCTTCACCAACGCCCTTAGAGGAAACAGAACCTTTTGAGGGTAAAATTGGAGTAATATCAAATACAATTTCTTGAAACGAAGAAGAATACCGCTCAGTTGAGTGGATGGTAGACAAATATGGAGAAGAAAAAATTATACATAAAACTTGGCCTGATAAATTTATGGAAGAACAAGAACAAATGGTTGAAATAGTTTCTAAGCTTGGGGAAGATCCGGAAATAAAGGCAATCGTTATGAATCAGGCTGTGCCCGGATGTAATGCGGCAATTGATAAACTGCTTGAAACAAGGGACGATATATTTATTGTTTATTGTATTCCACAAGAGAACCCGGCTGATGTAACCGCGAGAGCAAATCTTGTTCTTATTCCTGATGAATTGGGAATGGGGCCCGCAATGGCCAGACAGGCTCAAAAGCTCGGCGCAAAAACCTTTATTCACTATTCCCTTCCCAGGCATATGTCTCAGGTTCTTTTTTTCAAAAGATATGAGCTTATCAAAGAGGAGTGTGAAAAAATTGGTCTTGAATTTGTTAACGTAACTGCGCCTGACCCAATGAGCGAAATCGGTTTGCATGGCGCACAGGAGCTTGTTCTTGAAGACGTTCCAAAGATGCTTGACGAATATGGAAAGGACACGGCTATTTTCACAACAAATTGTGCATTGCAGGTTCCTCTCATTAAAGCAATAACCGATAACGGTGGTATGTATGTTCAGCCTTGCTGTCCGTCGCCTTATCATGGTTTTCCGGCGGCACTTGGCCTTTCAGCCACCACCGATACCTCCATTGCCGGTGTAATTGAGCAGACGAGAGTGGCTCTTGCTGAAAAAAATCTTTTAGGAAGAGTTTCAAATTGGCCTCTACCAGCCTCTTTTATGATCACAACGGCAGGCGTTGAATATGCAATAAAGTGGATAAACGGAGAAGTTCAGAAAGATGGAATTGATGAGGATGTCCTTAAAGAAGTAATGGAAGGATACGCAGAGGTTTCGGTTCAATTAACGTCATTTGAGGATGAAGATGGGACAGTGTATAATAATTATCTTTTGTTTTTGATGGATCATATAATTTATTAGTCCTAGCAAAATCCAAGCTGTACAAATTTTAGCTATAAAACCTACTGTTACGTATTATTTTTCATATTAACAAGTTTGGAGGTAATATTATGTCTGCTACCGTAGTTGGAACAACTTTAACCAATTTGCAAGAAAATCGGTTTAAATTTTCGCTTGATGTTCTTGCAGGGCTGAAGCCAATAAAGGATAATCTGCCTAAGCCGGAGCTTATTACGTTTACCGCATTTAAAAAAAATACCTCAAGAATATTCGGTTCAAGGGGAGTACAGCTAAAAGATGTGGATAGACTTCTTGAAGATTATCACAATAAAGATTTTTCAGCTTCAACATATGCCGACAGACTGGAAGAATTTAAAATGCTCAGGACGTTAGAGAAGAGCTGCGATACATACTTAAAGGATGCCAACAAAAAAACAAGAGAAAAATCAATTGAGGCTCTAAAGGATCAAATAAGCGCAAGAATGGATTATATCGGCGGAGACGATAAAGAAGCATATAAGCTTGCGGCTGACGCTCTTATCTATGAGGATGAGTTCTTTAAAATAAAGAAAGAAGCTGCCAAAAACTTACCGGCAATAGAAAAGGCGCTTAAAGATGCACCCATAAAATTTGAGGAGCAGTGCAGAAAAATTTTGGGAGAAAAATATTATAAAAAATTCAAAGATGTCCTTGTTGATCCGACTGGACATAGCGAGTATGGCAATTTCAAAGAAACTCATAAGGAAATGGCAGACGATTACCGACAATTAAGGGTAGATTTTGATAAAGAGATGGAAAAACTCGGCGATCAAAAAAGATATTGTGGTCAAGAAGAAATAAATAAATTAGATGCGGCTAATAAAGCCGTTACTGATTCATTAGAAGAAATTTGCAAAATCGGAGATTCTACCACAGATTATACCAATCTGTCTGAAAAGGATATGATTAATCTCAAGGCAAATGCCATACTAGCAAAATTTCGTGAAAAGGAACTTGATGACATAAGTAAACAATGGCCTGACGATGAAGTAATGACTGGCATTTGTAGAGAAATAAAAGAAGTTATACCTAAGGCACATATAACAGTTGGGGCATCACCAGGAAGAGAGTATACAGGAGAAAAACCTTTTTGTCAGTTTAGGTTGTTGAAAGTTTACACAGGTATGACCATTGAAGAAAATTTTCCAAAAATG
>CAYLSP010000116.1:0-5255 GCA_964385935.1 uncultured Defluviitaleaceae bacterium | reverse complement strand
CTAAAGCACCGACTCTAACCGGCTCCATAACAATAATCGGCTTATTATATTTTCTTGCCAGCCGGTAGAATTCAGAAGACTGCATTGAGCCGTTCCAGTCCAGATAATTAATTTGAAGCTGAACAAAATCCATTTCTGGATATTTTTCTAAGAGTTTTTCAAGAAGTTCGGGGGTATCGTGGAAAGAAAATCCTATTTTCTTCACTTTACCCTCTTTTTTCAACTGCTTCACATAGTCATATGCACCGAATTCATCAACCTTTTCTGCGTTTGCAACGTTCAGGCAATGAAGTAAATAAAGGTCAAAGTAGTCCGTCTGACAACGCTCAAGGGATTCATTAAACAGCTTTTCCAAATCGTCCTTTTCTTTAACAGCCCAAATAGGCAGTTTGTCAGCAATGTAAAAGGAATCCCTGTCATAACGGCTGGTTAAATACTTCGCCAAAAGACGCTCTGATTCGCCGTTATAATAAACATGAGCCGTGTCAAAATAATTCATTCCTGCGGCCATATATGTATCGAGCATTTCTTTAAAGGCTTCTTCATCAAATTTTTTCTCGTCACCGGGGAGTTCAGGCACGCGCATTATTCCAAAGCCCAGTTTCGGAAAATCTTCAAATCTTACTTCCTTCATTATTTTCCCTCCCTATAAATTAAATCAAGGACGGTAGAATTAATCTGCCGCCCTATAGATAGATTTCCTGTTAAATTTTTGTCAATTATTTAGTATCAACAGAAGACATATGAGTTATTAAATCAATAACTTTATTTGAATAACCCCATTCGTTGTCATACCATGCAACAAGCTTCACAAAAGTGTCGTTTAAGGCGATTCCCGCGCCCGCATCAAACACGGAGGTGTTATATTCCCCGATAAAGTCTGAGGATACAACAGCGTCTTCTGTATAGGCTAAAATGCCCTTTAATTCGCCTTCTGATGCTTCTTTAACTGCGGCTTTAATTTCGTCATAATTTGTGGGTTTGGCCAGTTTGCAGGTAAGATCCACAACAGAAACGTTAACGGTTGGAACTCTGAATGACATGCCTGTGAGCTTTCCGTTAAGCTCAGGAATTACCTGTCCTACTGCTTTTGCAGCACCGGTTGATGAAGGAATAATATTAGCAGAAGCGGCTCTTCCGCCTCTCCAGTCTTTCTTTGAAGGTCCGTCAACGGTTTTTTGAGTTGCTGTTGTTGCGTGAATTGTGCTCATAAGACCTTCAACAATGCCGAATTTATCGTTAATAACTTTTGCAAGAGGTGCAAGGCAGTTTGTTGTACAGGAAGCGTTTGAAACCACATTCAAATCGCTTGTATAATCTTTATGGTTTACGCCCATGACAAACATTTTAGCGTCTTTTGAAGGAGCGGAAATAACAACTTTTTTAGCACCCGCGTCCAGATGAGCCTGACAGTCAGCAACTGTTGTAAACACGCCTGTGGATTCAACAACATAATCGGCGCCGTCTGCGCCCCAAGGGATTTCTTTAGGCTCTTTGCAGGCATGAACAGAAATATGATTTCCGTTAACAACAAGTTTTCCGTCCTCAGTATGAACTTCGCCCTTAAAGCGTCCGTGAACTGAGTCATATCTAAGCATATAAACCATGTAGTCTAAGTCTACAAAGGGGTCGTTGATTGAAACAACTTTAATGTCATTCCTTTCAAGAGACGCTCTGAAAACAAGCCTTCCTATACGTCCAAAACCATTAATACCAATTTTTATCATGATAACCCTCCTGAAAAATTTTTTTATAACTACTTTTATTATGCATGAATATCGGCTTTTTTAAACGACAGTATTATACCATATTTTATTGAAGTTTAAAAAGAATTATTGTTAAAAAATTATTTGTTTTTTTTTAAATTTGTGATATAGTTATATACGTAAAGGAGGGATAACTTTGGCTAATAAGATGAAGGCCTTGGTTAAGAAGTTTCCAGAGAAAGGCATCTGGATGGATGAGGTTGATGTTCCGGAAATCGGACCAAATGACGTTTTAATTAAAATAAAGAAAACCTCTATATGCGGTACTGATGTTCATATTTATGAGTGGAACGAATGGGCTCAAAAAACTATTCCTGTCCCTATGACAATTGGTCATGAATATGTCGGAACAATTGTTGATAAGGGCTCAAATGTAAAAGACATTGAAATCGGAGATCTTGTATCCGGCGAAGGTCATTTAGTCTGCGGAACATGCAGAAACTGCTTGGCAGGAAGAAGAGATTTATGTAAAAATACGAAAGGTGTCGGCGTTAATCGTCCGGGAGCTTTCGCTGAATATTTAGCTATACCTGTTGCGAACGTTTGGCGTGCGGACAAGTCTATCCCTGAAGAGCTGTTCAGCTGTTTCGATCCGTTCGGAAATGCTGTTCACACTGCCCTCACCTTTAATTTAGTAGGTGAAGACGTATTAGTTACTGGCGCTGGCCCAATTGGAATTATGGCGGCTGCTGTTGCTAAAAAATGCGGCGCAAGACATGTTGTTATAACTGATCTTAATCCATACCGCTTGAACTTAGCTAATAAGTTAGGTATTGAACACGCTTATAACGCTAAAGAAGTTAGTCTTAAAGATATCCAGAGCAAGCTTGGAATGAAGGAAGGCTTTGACGTTGGTCTTGAAATGTCCGGAAGCAAGTACGCTTTCGCCGATATGATTAATAATATGTCTAACGGCGGAAAAATAGCTGTTCTTGGTCTACAGGCTCCAGACACTGTTTTAGATTGGGATAAGATCGTGTTCAACCAACTTACTATAAGAGGTATTTATGGCCGTGAAATGTTTGAAACATGGTACAAAATGTCCACACTCATCAATTCTGGTCTTGACATTACACCTATTATCACACATAGATTCAAAGTTGACGACTATCTCGAAGGCTTTGAAATCATGACGTCCGGAAATTCAGGAAAAATTGTTTTAGATTGGGAGGCATAGTAATGAGAGTTAATTTTTACGAAAAGCTCGAAAACGAATTAAACGTGCTTAAAGAAAAAGGCACTTATAAGTATTTCAAATACAACCAGAACGCTTTAGACGGAACAATCGATGTTGAAGGTTTCGGCGAAGAAATCGTTCTTTGCTCAAACAACTATATCGGTCTTGCAAATAATCCAGAAGTAATTAAGGCCGCTCACGCTGCTCTTGATAAATACGGCGCAGGCGCATCTTCTGTTCGCTTCATCTGCGGAACTTATGACATTCATAGAGAGCTTGAAGAAACAGTTGCAAAATTCCTTGGCATGGAAGCCGCTATAACATACACTTCCTGCTGGGCCGCTAACACAGCTTGTATCCCTGCCCTTTTAGGCGACGGCGATGCTGTTATTTCAGACGAATTAAACCACGCAAGCATTATAGACGGCTGCCGTGCAGTTGGAAAAAATGTTAAAAAGGCTGTTTATAAACATTCTGACCTTGCTAGCCTTGAAGAAAAGCTTATTGAAACTAAGGATTGCGGAACAGTTCTTGTTGTTACAGACGGCGTTTTCTCAATGGAAGGTTATGTTGCAAAACTTCCTGAAATAGTTGCATTATGTAAGAAATATAACGCTCTTGTTATGGTTGACGACAGCCACGCTACAGGCGTTATCGGCAAAACAGGCAGAGGAACAATGGAATACCATAACATGACAGAAGGCGTTGACATTATTTCCGGAACATTCGGAAAAGCTTTAGGCGGAGCAGGCGGCGGATTTATTGCGGCTTCTGCAAGCATCTGCAATATGCTGGCTCAGCGCTCTAGACCTCACCTTTTCTCAAACTGCTTACCACCGGTTCTTTGCGCAATCGCTATGGAATCAATTAAATATTTGGACAAGAACCCCGGCATTGTTAAATCCTTAATAGAAAAAACAAATTATTGCCGTCAGAAAATTAAAGACATGGGACTTAATCCTCTTGATGGAGACAGCGCTATTATTCCTATTATTTTAGGAGACACTGCAACGGCTATCGCCACTGCTGAAAAGATGATGAAAGAAGGAGTATTTACAATTGGTTTCGGCTTCCCTGTTGTTCCTGAAGGAACCGCTAGAGTCAGACTCCAGATTTCAGACGCTTTATCCTATGAACAGCTTGACAAAGCTCTTGAAGTTTTAAAGAAATCATTTTAGTCATGTTTGAATAAATAACCCCGCCCATGGGGCGGGGTTATTTATGAGCATATTTGTCTGTATTTAGCATTATTGCAAGGAGGCATCTTGTGTCAATTGAGACTATTTCAGAAAGAAAAGCTGCTCTGCGCGCTGATGTGCGTAAACGTAACAGGGAACTAAATTTAGACGAGGTAAAGCGCTCCAATGAAGATATTTTCGTTCAGTTAACAACTATGCCCGAATTTGAGCAGGCGGGTACTATATTTTGCTTTGTTGGAACTTCTGCCGAGATTGACACAAAACCAATATTGCTAAATGCCCTTAAATCAGGTAAAAAAGTGGCTGTTCCTCTTTGCATAGCCCCAGGAATTATGGAAGCAAGACAAATAACAGCCATGTCAGACCTTACACAGACAGGCTCCTTCGGAATACTTGAACCTTCCGGCGATTGCCCTGTAGTTATGCCTGAGGAAATTGATTTAGCTGTTGTGCCCTGCATATCCTGTGATAGGGAATGTATGCGGCTTGGTCAAGGCGGAGGCTTCTATGACCGTTTTATGCAAAACGCGTCGTTTTCTATGATAGCCCTTTGCCGTGAAAAACTTATATTAGAAAAAGTCCCCGCAGAACCTTGGGATTTACCCGTTGACTGTGTTGTGACTGAAAGCAACATTTACCGTAGAAAGTAACAAAATATATGATTATAAATTAAAGGAGATTGCATTATGAGCTTTAAATCAGACATTGAAATCGCACAAGAAACCCCCATGCAAAACATCCGTAACATCGCCGCTGTTGCTGGCGTGGATGAGAAATACCTTGAGCAGTATGGCAACTATAAAGCAAAAATCGACTATAACATGCTTGACGACCTTGCAGATAAACAAGACGGAAAATTAGTTCTTGTTACTGCAATTACCCCAACTCCAGCTGGAGAAGGCAAAACTACAACAACTGTAGGTCTTTCAGACGGTCTTCGCAAAATCGGCAAAAAAGCAGTTGTTGCTCTTCGTGAACCTTCTTTAGGCCCAGTATTCGGCGTTAAAGGCGGCGCAGCAGGCGGCGGTTATGCACAAGTAGTTCCTATGGAAGACATCAACCTTCACTTTACAGGCGACTTCCATGCAATCGGCGCAGCTAATAACCTTCTTG
>CAYLSP010000115.1:0-5255 GCA_964385935.1 uncultured Defluviitaleaceae bacterium | reverse complement strand
ATATTATCGGTAATTTGCCACAAATTTTAAGTAAAAATAACCTTTCTCAAAGTGATATAAGCTTTAAAATAACCATTTCAGACAGACTTAAAGACAAGGCAACAAATGTAGTTCTTTCAAATAATTTGACTGACTTTGAAATATTAGGGTTATATGACTTTAATATAGACATAATTAATGACAAAACCGAGAAGGTTATTAGCCAGGCCAATTCGTTTTCAAAGCCTGTTATAAGAGGAATAGCCCTATCCTCAGAAAAATTACCCGATAATGTTGGCGTTTTCAGAGTGAACCAAAATACAGGTAAGCTTGAATTTGTAGGGCATAGAGTGCGCGTTGCAAATGACGCGGCGAACATAGACATTATTTCTGAGTCTAACAGCGTTTATGCCGTCGTGGCTAACAAGGTTTCATTTAAAGACATATCCAGTGGATTCTGGGGTGCTAAGGCCATTTTATCAGCTGCGTCAAAAGGACTTGTTAAAGGTGTGGGTAATGGAATCTATGAACCTGACAGAAACGTCACAAGAGCCGAATTTGTCCAGATGATTGTGGGTGCTATTCTTCCTTCATCCCTTTCAATAACCTCAGCAGGATTTACAGACGTAGCTCCCTCATCATGGTACTATGACTCCGTTATGAGAGCAAAATCGGCAGGATTACTGTCCGCTTTCACGGAAAAGGAATTTAAGCCCGACAAAGACATAACCCGTGAAGAAATGGCTGTTATACTGGCCAGTGCCATTAAGTATAAAAAGCTTGTCACAACAGCCGAATTTATAAATTTGGATGGTGTTTTCAAAGATTTCCAGAATATTAACCCGACTTTTGTAAATGACATCTCAACAATTTATAAGCTTAAAATAATGAGCGGAATGTCCCCTTCAACATTTGAGCCAAAAGGTATCTCAACAAGAGCTCAGGCCGCAACAGTTTTGATTAATCTACTTAAATCAACAGGTATGATTGACTGATAATTTATTGCAATAAAAAAACGAGAGAATGGTCTGACCAAACTCTCGTTTTTATCTTTATTAATTTAACGTCCAGCCCCAAACGCCCGGTTCAAAGGTATTTCTCATGCCGTTTGCCCCCGAAGCATTACCCTGTTCGCATACCCAAATTTTATCCTTGTGGGAAACTAAATCGCCAATACTAAAAGCGTCTTCGTAACCAATAGGCTGCGTCCAGATAGGTATGCCAGAGTCGTTAAAGCCCACAGCTTTATACAGTGACGCTGTCCCGTTGGGTGGCCAGTTCGCTTGACTTGTATGTTGTTGTATAACCCGGTATAAGCCGCCGTTGTAATTAAACATGTCCCCTGTCTTATAAGCGGTGTTAACTTTGTAGTCCTCAAACACAGAGCTTAATTCAACGGCTTCATCATCCGGTAGTGTGGCTATAAATTTTTGCATTGCTTTCCTCATTACTTGCCGTGGTGTTAACTCTCTCATGGCTGCACCTCACTTATTACAGTTACTGATGTTGGAGCAGTTGGATTATTGGTTACAATCAACTCCACAGGTTTATTATATACTTCAATATACTGCTCTTCCCAAGCTTGGGGGTCATCAATTACGACATCAAATCTTGATAATATCTTATTTACATATAATCTTACAAACCTACCAACGTAAAAGTCCCTACCGTCAACCATAAACATACATCCATAACTATTACTAATGAAAACGATATCGTTAGCTTTAAGTTGAATATTATATTCCGTGCTGGCAGAATCACCATATACCATGACGACACCGTTGCCGCCAGTGCCAGAACCCCCGCCACCACCTTCACCGGGAACACCTCTCGGGATAGCAAAATTAAGTATAGCGGCGTTTGCTGTACCAACGTTTGTGACGCTTGCATTTGTTCCTGGGGCTGTGGTTGTAGTTGTGCCTACTGTAATTGTAGCTGCCTGTCCGGGAATGCCCTGCGCACCTGTTGCTCCCGAATCACCTTTATCGCCCTTATCGCCTTTAAAACCGGGAATTCCCTGTGGACCTGGATCACCTTTTTCGCCCTTTTCACCTTGAATACCTTTCGCCCCTTCTTGCCCCGGTATTCCATCTGCACCCTTTATTGACGTCAAATAGGTCACAGAAAGGGTATCTCCGGAAACGCCATCTATAACAAACAGATTACCTGTTTGACCCACAAGAAGATCATATGGCTTTATAGCGAACCCATAAGGCTTTATAACTGAGCTATCGTTTAACCTGATTGTGTTTTCCGGCAGAGATTCAAGGCTATACAGAATTGATCTTCCGTCATTACCGGGATCCCCTTTATCTCCTCTTTGTCCTTTCCCATCGCCGCTGATTTCAATTTCTGCAACGATATCGCCTGTCAAGTTACTGAACTTCAATAAATCACCCTCATAGGTTGCCCCACAAAAACCTTCCTTTGACAGCTTCAAAAGTGGGTCAGGCCAAGGCTCTACAGGGGCGCTGCCCTCTGAAAGAGACCCAATAAAATTCAGTCTGGTAATATTTGAATGCACCTGCATTTGGCCCACAACAAAGACTATTTGAAACTCAACACATTTTGAACCATGTGTCAATGAGGACGGAATAAGAAATTCATTTTCTCGGCCAATCAAAACCCGCGAAAAACCGCCGAATATGAGAACCATTTCACAATCCGTATATTCCGGCGGCCTCTCAAACACAAGCTTAACCGCCATATTGTCATAAAGCGCTCCCGCTTTTTGTGCTTCTATAAAGGGACTTACTCCGTTTTTTGTGATTTTTATAGGGATTATGGTTGCTTCCATGTATAACTCTCCCTCATAATATCATTCTCCTTTTAAATTTATCTGCTAACCGTACTTGCAGTTACTACCTGATAAATTTCAGCCATAGACTCCATAAGTGACAACTGCATTTCCTTAATTTCCTCCAGCGTCACCCCAGAAGACGGCTCTGGCAGGGTAGGCAACGGTTCAACCCAATTCCCGCCAACCCGCCGCCAACCCAAACTAACAAATTTTTCACTTTCTGAAAGCAGAATCATGCCCGGCGAATCCACTTTCCCCGAAAGTTCTGATATTCCGATAACAACTTCCTCTTCATTCAATGTTGCGTATCTGTACATGAGCACCTCCTTCTAATAAAATTCAATTACTTGCCATGAGAACGTAAGAGTTGCATTAAGACCAGAGTTATAAGTTTCAACAGTAAGGGTTGTGGCACTTAATGACGATAAGTAAGTACAGTGAGTCATAGAATTATCAGAAGTGCCCGACCGTATGGTAGTACCACCGCCATTTATAATTACAATGCATTTTGACGGATTTACGGTTGAAATAGTTATACTTCTGCTGTTGCCAGAAGAAGAACTTGGGTTAACACTGCTAGTTCCCCGCTGTGTGCTTTTAACCGCCCCTCGCACCGTGTTTGTGTTTATTGTGCCTAGCGTGCTGTTAGCCGCGTTTAAATTGGTGTTAATGGTGTTTACGGTAGTGTTGGAGGTGTTTACAGTAGAATTAACGCTACTCAAAGTGTTCCAAATACTTTTAATAAAGCTAAACAATGTAGATGTTCCGGAAGTTGTTCCCGCCGCATCTGATTTTAGTCCAATAGTCGCATCAAGCGGCGTTGACATATTACTGTTTATTTTCTTGATAAAAGCCCAGTTCATTAGTTCATCACCTCCGTAATACTACTGTCAGCGTTAAATGTTGTCGTCACCACTGAATGGCGCAAAATCGCCACGCCGTCACTTTGATAAACGTCCTCAGTGGTAGTAATAGAGCCGTTTGCGTTAAATACGGTCTTGCGTGTAGCCACAGTTACGTTCCCCACAGTGGTCTTCAAAACCTCGTTCACCTCACTTGCGCCTGTGAACGTTGTGGTTCTCGTCACGCCTGTCAATGCCGAAAGGTTGTCAAAATCAAATGTGGCATAAGTGGCTAAATCTATCTTAATAGTTGCAAACCATTCATCCCACGCATTTTTCTGTGAGTTTGTTTGTGCTTGCCAAGTTGTTTGCTGGCTAGCCAACTGGTTATTAAATTGAGTTAGCCTTTGGGATAAAAAGGCGGTATTTTCGGCTTTGATAGCAGCTAAGAAGTCATCAAATTCTTTTTGCCATGAAGAAGGGTCAAGCCCCAAAACCGAATTCATAACCCCGCATAAATCTGTATTAAACCGCATGTCTGTAATTTTTGCAGACGTTATCGCAACCGCCCCGGCATCTACCCGAATTTGAGCCAGACACAAATCCCAAATAACGCCGTCCCTTGTTAATGCCGGGGCAACTGGATTCGCATTAGCCGTCCCCAAAATCACCATTGGCGTAATCGTCCGTACTTCAATGCTCCTGTCAAGCCGCAAGACCACCCTGTCAATTCGCGGCAGTGACGGATGAGCGGTGTCCACATTAATCTCAAAATATCTGCCGTCATTATCAGCTTCGGACTGGAATATATAGCCTTGAATGTTGGCGATCCCCTCGTCCATCAGAACTTTCATTCCGCTTCCCGCCGTGATTTTTAGCGTATTGCCGCCGTTTCGTATGCCGTCCGTAATAAAACTTTTTATGTAGTTCGCCCAATCCTCGGCCAACAACAGCCGCGGATCGTCTTCTGTTGAATCAAAATGCCCATACCATAGTTTGGCCATTATCTATAAACCTCCTGTTTCTGCAAAATAGTGAATAAATTGGGGACTTTACCGCCGAAACGGATTTCCTGACTGTAGCCCGAATCCCGTTCCCAAATTTCCTTGACCGCCGTAATCCGAACGGCAAGTGAAAGCGACAGTCTTTCAATGATTACGCTTACTTTGTCCCCAAGAAAGTAATCTTCCTCAAAGATAAAAACCCTAGGCAATATTCCGGCTTCAATGGTTTTAGCTTCCCTGTATTCATTAAGCCGCTGTTCGCCGTAATATTTCAGCTCGTCAATATTTGCGGCATTTCCGCAATCAAGGAAGGTTTCCCAGCGGTTAAGCCCGGTATTTTCAGTCCCCAAAATGTAAATCAGCCGCTTTTCGTCTTCTCCAGAGCCGCCCGCATAGCCGGTATTTTTGAAGTCCTGAAAATTCTCCGTGTACTTGTAGCTGTTGATATTCTGGTTTTTGACGTTAAAAAAAACAGGGTCATTTTGACTCTGCTCTCTTGACCTATCTGCTCCCTCAATAACTTCAAAAAACCACGTTTTTCCGGGGATATCAGCCGCTATCTCATAACCCATTTCTGCATATGAGCAAATGTTGTAAAGTTCCTCCGAAAGCGGTACATAACGGCTTTTC
>CAYLSP010000114.1:0-5262 GCA_964385935.1 uncultured Defluviitaleaceae bacterium | reverse complement strand
ACTATGACCTTTTCTCCGGGTCTTATTCTGTCCACGGTGTATTTATAGAGCAAAATTAGCGGTGCCTTTTCCACTTTAAGAATGGCTGAAAACAGCATAATCAGAAAAACCACAGCAACAAGCCATTTCGCCTGAAAAATAATCCCAAGCCATAAAAGGCTGGCCACCACTATCCGGCAAAAGACAAAACCACCTTTTGAGATAGACGCGGGTTTAAACATAGCCATCAAATCACCCCCATAATTTAGGAAAGAACATACCCGTGTTTTCACGGTACGTTTCGTATTCCTCAAATTCGACCAGCAAAATGGCCTCTTCTTGTTTGGCTCGGTATTTCATAAAAGGAATGAATACAAGTCCTGTTATCACAGCGCAGAGCCAGTTCATATAAGCCAAGCTTCCGCCGAAAAACATGAGCATAATCGAGGCATAAAGAGGATGTCTTATATATTTATATACGCCGTGGCGCACAAGCCGGTGCCCTTCATAAATTTTAATGTGATTAGCCCAATTGTCTTTTAGCTGGATTCTTCCTGTTATGTTTACAACACAGCCGACGGCCACCATGACAGTTCCTACTATATTAAAAGCTGGATCATTAAAACTAGGTGCGCCTAAACCTTGTCCGAGAATCAGGGCATAGACGGCGAAAAAACCGAACATACTACCCGTTGCCACAAATGATCGTTTATATTTCTTAACGCTACTTTTGCTACTGAAGATTATAAAATCTATTACAATTGAGATACAAACAGCCGCAACACATAGTTTTATAATTTTCTCACATATAAAAGCGGTCATAGGCCCTCCTGTGGAGCATGTTATGGGCCGAAAAAGGCACTCGCTTTAGATCTGGCGTTATGATATGCACACATTCCTTCTGCATAGATTTCATATCAAAATTGAATCTGTCAACAAAGTAACTGACACTTATGCGGAAAGTGTTTTCGTCCACGAATTTTCGTTTTTCTTCCCCAGATTTGAAAATAAAATTTTGGGGAAGATATTTTTTTATGTCATTTATAAAATCCAAACAGGCGCAGACATTAAAAATGCGGCTGTCGTCGTTAAAATTCCTCAAAGTGTCCTCAACCGTGAACATGAATGTGTTACCGATAAGCCCCTTGAATTCGCTCATGTCTAGGTCTCTTGTAATGGGAATAAAGCCTTTTTTATCCCTGAACAGATAAGTGATCGCTACGCGTTCCACATTACAGGGCAGGGGGATAAAATCAGAAAGCCGTATCATTTGGCCGGTCTGTTTCTCGATTCGGCTCAAAACACCAGAAAGCGTCACACGGTCAAGTCCCGGAACAGTTTCGCCGTAAAAACCCAACGGCTGGAAATTAACACCGCGCACAGAGGGCTGTTTCATGCCATAAACGAGAATCTCACCGCAAAGATGGTCGTTGACCCCACCCATAATTGTAGAAACCAAAGTGGTGGGTATACTGTATTTGTTGAGATTTTCCACAGCCTTCTTTTTAATATCGTAAAGGTCTATGCCTCTTAATCGTTCATAGACATATGGGTCTGTCCCGTCATATTGCAAATATACCTCAAAACCACCCCGAAACTGTGCTAGGGAACGGACAAAATCTTCATCTTGGGCTATCCTAAGGCCATTAGTGTTCAGCATCACATATTTAACGCCCTTACTTTTAGCCAACTCAATGATATTAAGCACATCTTTATGTAATGCGGGTTCTCCTCCGCTTATCTGTAATATCTCAGCATCGCCATTTTCGGCCTCTATATAGAAATCAATCATCTTCTCAATGATATTAAGCGGCAAATCGCCGGAATGGCAATTCTTGGCATAACACACTGGGCAATTAATGTCACAGCGGTTGGTTATCTCAATAAGCCCGATACAGGTGTGCTGGTCATGGCTTTCGCACAATCCGCAATCAAAGGGACATCCTTTCTGATAGGTCGTCTGGAGCTTCGTCTTTGTGCCAGGCTTATCAAATCTGTTCTTACATAAATGATAACCAAAATCCTCTTCTAAAATCTCAATATGCTCGCCGCAGGATGGGCAAGACTTTATTATAAATACGCCCCTATCGTTGTAAACGATTCTGGCATCAATTATATGGCCGCATTTTGAACACAGTGAGCGTGTGAAAGAATGATATATATAATCCCTGTTCATTTTATCCCCTTTTTAAGAATGTTTGTCCAATAAATTATAACATGCGACTTTGAAAATCGCTACAAACAAAGTTTTAAAAGCGTCCCCAAATGTCACCTCACACCTCTTTACAATACCAAAATTGGTGGATTTGTTATCTCGCTTAATTGAAACCTTTCCAGCGGACGCTCTTAACGACGGCGGTAAAAACAATATTTTCGCTCGATAAACAGACCGACAGAGCCAGTATTACTATTAATAGTAAAATTACGGCTTTTCTCATAATTCTATTTACCACAAATAATTGTTATAATCTGACAACCAAGTACCGCTTGACTTTTGGGGGATGCCGGTAGATTATCAGGCAAATCCTACAAATCTTTGGAGCTTGCCAATTTCTGGTTACACATCTTTTTTACCATATTACTCATCCTTCTATTTATAGCTTGTTCCCATTAATGTCTAGCCGATTTCATCCACTGGCTAAAAATCACTCAAAAATATTGCTAACCCATAATGCTATCATCTAGCGGGAATTCTCTTCTGCCCGAAATGCCACAATGCGCCCAATTAAGTCCCATGGAAGGGGCTTATTCAGCGGAAACTGAACCGCGCCTTTTGAATATTTAAGTCCAAGCACATCAAAATCGGACGAAAATCGTTCAATACAGCTTGCGCCCGGATAAAACCCGATGTGTTTCTTATGGGCAAAGAAATGCACAAGGTTCCCGTTTTGGTAAAAGGTCGGCATGGACCATGATATTTTCTCTGAAGCTTTGGGCACAAGTTTCCTTATGAAATCACGAAACTCCCACAAAATGGCTTGTACATCCGGCTCACAGGAAACTATGTATTCATCTATCGTTTCATATGCAGGTTTTGACATAATTGTCTCCTCTACAGTATAGCAAAATTAACAAATTAATTATATATGCACAAACGCCATTGGTCAATATACATTGTTGTTTTGTATACCTCGTCTTACCTTCTGACTCCCAATCAATGCTACTTTGGTATAAAAACCTCCAGTGCTCGATTTGTGTATCTATCAAAAAAGCTCGACACCGCCAAGCAGCATCGAGCCTTTTATATCGTTTAGAATATTTCTGAGACAGATTTGCGGCAAACTCCGTAATAGAATCAACGCAAACCCCGTAAATGTACGCTTTTTTAAGCCGCAATTATCTCTTTGAGAACTGAGGCGCGCGTCTGGCTCCTTTGAGACCATATTTCTTTCTTTCTTTCATGCGCGGATCTCTAGTTAAAAAGCCTGCTTTTTTAAGTGGAGCTCTTAAATCAGCGTCTGCAACAAGAAGTGCTCTGGAAATGCCATGGCGGATTGCGCCGGCCTGGCCCGTAAATCCGCCGCCTTTAACGCTCACAAGTATGTCGTATTTATTTGTAGTGGCGGTGAGTTCAAGAGGCTGGCGAACGATAAGTTTCAAGGTTTCAAGACCGAAATATTCTTCAATGTCTCTTTTGTTAACCAAAATACTGCCTTTTCCGGGCGTTATATATACTCTGGCTACAGAACTTTTTCTTCTTCCTGTTCCGTAGTATTTGACTGCTGCCATTAAATATCCTCCTTATCCAATCATTAAAACTTCAACTCTTCTGGTTTCTGGGTTTCGTGACGATGTTCAGGACCCGTATAAACACGAAGCTTCTTTATCATCTTCCGGCCGAGAACATTCTTTGGCAACATGCCTCTGATGGCAAGGTAAAGAACTTGATCAGGTTTTTTATTCAACATGGTCTTTAAGTTAGTTTCTTTAAGGCCGCCAATAAAACCTGAGTGTCTTCTATAAATCTTCTGATCCATTTTCTTCCCGGTTACAACTATTTTTTCAGCGTTAACGATAATAACATGATCGCCGCAATCAACATGTGGGGTGAAGATGGGCTTATGCTTACCGCGCAGAATCTTAGCGCATTCAGAAGCTAAACGGCCAAGAGTTTGCCCTTCAGCATCCACAACGTACCACTTTCTTTCGACTTCCGCCGGTTTGGCGATAAATGTCGTCCTCATGGAAATCCTCCTTAAAACAATACAAAAGTATCATACGTAAATAATCGTACATAAAAATCCGGGGCTAATGGATATTTAGTGGTTATCTACAACCGTTAAATTATATTATATAGAAACAGTACTGTCAAGAGGTTATGAACCCGTTTGTTATTTTTTAAGGAAATTTAATTGTAAATACTATTATTTAGATTGGACACACATGTGAAGCTTGTCATATTATATATAGAAGCATACTATGGTTTTGTAATTATCGCAAGGGGAGATTTTATTATGTCAATGCCAAATATACCGGATATAACTCCTGAAATAAATATATCCTTAGAAGATGCCGTAAACTTATTGCTTGCCTCAATAGCTATGGAAGAAATAAGCCTGTCAAAGCTGATTGATGCCGAGTCTCAAAAAATAAAATACGTTCTTGACAAACAAAAGTGTGGTGGAAACATAAAAGATGTTTTATTGATAAACGATAGTGTTAATTCTGCGGTTATTAACATGACAAAGCTTCAGATGCTTTTGCAATGGAAGTTGGAAAACGCGGAACGCTTGCTACCTCACAAACAACCCTGCCCTCCTCCGCCACCACCACCTAAACACAACTGCTGCGGAGTAGTCGGCAAAGGTGTAGGATGCATACGAAACGAACATGACGAACTTTCGGGAGGGCAAGCAGTCCTTCGCGCATTTGTATTTTCAAAGGAAGAAAAAAGCGGGCGCTCATTAAAATATACTGCAAGTAAACATAATCTAACTCTTTATATGAACGCATGTCCCCATAACATACATTTGGAATGTTTAGACGGCTGTGAACCTCATAAGGCGATTATATCTGGTAGTGGTCAGGCTACAAAAGTCTATAAGTGCGGAGAAGAACTTTCAGGACATGTTGACTATAAAATTACTGTTTGGCATAATCCTCCCTGCAAAATTGGTTTTCATGTAATACTTTCCTCCTGTAATAATGAGCTGAATCATGACAGCGGATTTGTTGCAATTAAAAATTGCGCCAGTAACCTTAGGATTGAGAAATGCCGAGACTTGCAGTAAAGTCTTTAAAGCATATTTAATGAAATCTTAGATTTTAAATAAAAGGAAGCGA
>CAYLSP010000113.1:0-5295 GCA_964385935.1 uncultured Defluviitaleaceae bacterium | reverse complement strand
CAATGGCAATTTTTTCATCCTCAAGGGATTTTAAAATGTCTTTCGTCTCCTGCTGGCTAAAGGACGTTAAAGTTGCCAACGCTTTTACGCTCATATCAGCCTTGCCCTGCTTCAAAAATTCCTCGATTATATCGCCGCTAGTCCCCTTTGCCTTAATTTCCAGCGCGCTCAAATCCTCTTCTTTAGCCCTGCGGCGTTTTGTAGCCGAGGGATCAAGAAATTTTCCGCCACCTATAGTTTCCATAGGCGAATAGCGGCGCATTACAAATGGGTCGCCCTTTTTTATATAGACATTCTCTTCAAAGCGAAGCTGGCAAAACCCAGAATCTCCAGGATTAATCAGGTCTTTCTCAGATTTATCCAATGGCACAAACCTTGCAAAAATCTCCCTCGCACCTGTATAAATCCTAAGCCTGTCCCACATTTTTAATGATACTTTTGTGGTGTTTGTCAACAAAAATGATGCATCGGCAATCTGTGTGCTAATAACTGAACCCTCTGCCGCCAAAATGTCACCACGGATTAAATCAGAAGCCTTAATGCCGCCTAAATTAAGGGCAGTTCTCTGTCCGGCATATGCGGTTTTCACGTTCTGCTCATGAATCTGAATATTTCTTATTTTCACTTTAGAAATTTCGTCACTATGGGCATGATAGACATTAAGCTCATCGTCAATATTTATTTTGCCCTCAGCTAAAGTCCCCGTAACAATAGCCCCAAAGCCCTTTGCGGTAAAAACCCTGTCTATATTAAGCCGTGGCTGAACAGCCATATTTTTTGTCTCAACTTTTTCGGTAAGCTCATCAATTTTTTTAATCAGCTCAGGAAGTCCATTCCCCGAAATGGAGTCAATCATTACAATTTCCTTGCCGTCAAAAAAAGTTCCTTTAAGCTTAGTCCGAATGTCGTCAACAACAAGCTCCTTCATCGTATCATCAGCTAAATCAGATTTTGTTAGCACAATAAGACCTTCTTTTATATCAAGAAAGCTGATTATATCCGCATGTTCAAGCGTCTGAGGCTTCACCCCGTCAGTTGCGGCGATTGTCAAAAGCACAATATCAATGCCATATGCACCCGCTATCATGTTTTTTATAAACCGCTCATGACCGGGAACATCCACTATTCCGGCCCTTTTATTTTCATTTATATCAAAGTAAGTAAAGCCCAGGTTTATAGATATTCCGCGTTTCAGCTCCTCTTTAAGGGTGTCTGTATTGCGTCCGGTCAAAGCTTTTATAAGCGTTGTTTTACCGTGATCTATATGTCCGGCTGTTCCTATAATAACGTTTTTCATACTGCACCTCACAATTATGTTGAAACAGGTACTTATACAAAAAATGCCGATAATCACGTCATGATTACGGCATAATTATCTATTGGCGGAAGCATGTGAGAATCGAACTCACCCGCGACATACAATGCCGCAGCACGGTTTTGAAGACCGGCAGGCACACCAGCTACCTTTCTGCTTCCAAAGATTAACCATATAAATATTATCACAGAAAAAAAACTTGTCAAGTGAAAAATGAAAAAGCAATTTTAATCGTCAGTTTTCATTTTATTTTTTTATTGTTAAATGCCGATATTAATGTTAATATTAAGACAAATAACAAAACACTGCGAAGCATGGGGAATTTCTTTAGGAGGGGTTAGCCGTGGACGATTATATTTTATGGCTCGTATCAACTCCCGGCATCAGCAATAAAATGCGTTTTTCTCTTTTAAGCCGTTTCGACACCGCTGAGAACCTCTATAACTCTTTGAATAGTATAAATTCAGACAGTTCTCCCATGAGCAAAGTGATTTCGCTTTTAAAGCAGTCCAAGATTTCAGGCATACTTGAAAAAACTAAAAATAAAATGGTTAAACAAGGCATCTCCTTTGTTAATATTTTGGATGAAGACTATCCTCCTTTGTTAAGGCAGATTCCCGATCCTCCTCTGGGACTTTTTTACTCTGGACGGATAAAGAGCGACATACCTCTTGTGGCAGTTATCGGCACAAGAAAACATACCGAATACGGAAAACTATGCGCTGAAAAGTTCAGCCGTGAACTCAGCGAAAACGGAGTCGGAATAGTAAGCGGAATGGCTCGAGGGCTTGATACAATAGCTCATAAGGCGGCTGTGGATTCAGGAGGTTATACAGTTGCCGTCTTAGGCTGCGGTTTGGATATATGTTATCCTCCCGAAAATCATGAACTTAAAAATAGGATAATTCAAACGGGTTGCGTTTTATCTGAATATCCTTTAGACGAAAAGCCAAATAAAGGAAATTTTCAAGAAAGAAACAGAATCATTTCTGGTCTATCCCGTGCTGTGTTAGTGGTCGAGGCTAGCGAAAAAAGCGGAACAAGCATTACTGTCGGTCATGCCCTTGAACAAGGGCGCGATGTTTTCGCCGTTCCGGGCAGTATATTCAGCCCTCAGAGCAAGGGCTCAAACGAAATGATAAAAGAAGGCGCGGCTATTATTTGTTCAAGCGACGATATTTTAAACGAGCTTGGAATATCTTTAACGGGAAGAACTACCGATACTGAAAGAATACAGTTCCGCGAAAATAAATATTCCTCACTTGATAAAGAAGAAAAAATAGTATATGATGTTATTTCAGAAAATCCGATAACAATAGATGAGTTAGCGTATAAAACAGAATTAAGCATACAAACTATTCAATATTTGTTAATACAATTAGAGCTTGGAGGACTTATAAAAAAGCTTCCGGGTCAACGGTATATTCAAAATCAATAAACTTTTCCAAATTTAAATGGGGGTTCGTTATGACCAAAAATATCGTCGATAAGACTGATACAAAACAAAAGAAAACTCCGGCTAAAAAGCCTGCCGCAAAAAACCTTGTTATTGTGGAATCCCCGGCCAAAGCTAAAACTCTGAAAAAATTTTTGGGCTCATCATATATTATTGACGCCTGCATGGGGCATGTCCGCGACCTTCCAAAAAGCGAACTTGGAATAGATATTGAAAACGACTTTGAACCAAAATATATAACAATCAGAGGCAAGGGCGAGCTTCTTTCAAAACTGAGAAAAGAAGTGAAATCCGCTAAAAAAGTCTATCTGGCAACGGATCCAGATCGTGAGGGTGAGGCCATTTCCTGGCATTTAATGCACGCATTGAAGCTTTTTGACAAGGAATGTTATAGAATCACTTTTAACGAAATAACTGAAAGCGCCGTAAAAAAATCCATAAAAGAAGCCCGTGAACTGGATATGCAGCTTGTTGACGCACAGCAGGCAAGGCGCTCTTTAGACAGAATCGTAGGCTATAAAATCAGCCCCCTTTTATGGGCTAAAGTCAAAAAAGGGCTTTCAGCCGGAAGAGTTCAGTCCGTCACGCTTAAAATAATATGCGACAGAGAAGAAGAAATCGAAAACTTTGAGCCCGAAGAATATTGGACAATCGATACGGAATTTTCAAAAAGCGAAAATGGTAAAAAGAAAAACTTTTCGGCTCATTTTTATGGAATTCAAAAGGATGGGGAAAGCGTAAAAACCGAGATAAAAACCCGCGATGATGCTGATAAAATAGTAACAGATATTGAAAAATCCGAATTCTGTATCCGTGAAATAAAAAAGGGCAAAAGAGCGAAAAAACCCTCCCCGCCCTTTACCACAAGCACTTTACAGCAGGAAAGCTCAAAAACTTTCGGCTATACGACGGCTAAAACAATGCAGATAGCCCAGCAGCTTTATGAGGGCGTTGAGCTTCAACAGCTTGGAACTATAGGTCTTGTTTCATATATCAGAACCGATTCCGTGAGAATTTCTGATGACGCTTATAACGAAGCGAATAAATACATTCTTGAAAATTTTTCAAAAGAATATTTGCCGGAAAACAGAAACGAATATAAGTCAAAAGGAAGACTCCAGGATGCTCACGAGGCTATCCGCCCAACCTATGTTTCCATTACGCCGGATTCTATAAAAGCTTCTCTTACGAAAGAGCAGTTTAAGTTATATTCCCTTATTTGGGAGCGTTTTTTGGCGAGCCAGATGGCGCCCGCTGATTATGACACGGTATCTGTTAAAATCTCAGCAGGGGATTATATATTCCGCGCATCAGGCTCAATCCTGAAATTTGACGGATTCCAGAGAGTTTATAAAAAAGATGAGGACGAAAAAGGCGAACAGGTGATTTTGCCTGAACTTTCTGAGGGCGAAATTTTAAAGCTTTCAAATTTGTCCAGCCAACAGCATTTTACACAGCCGCCACCAAGGTTTACAGAGGCTATGCTTATTAAAACCCTTGAGGAAAACGGAGTGGGAAGACCCAGTACCTATGCTCCAACAATTACAACTATTTTGCAAAGACGCTATGTAATAAAGGAAAACAAAGCCTTCTTCCCCACCGAACTGGGCGAAATAGTCAACGAAATTATGAAAAATAATTTCAAGGATATTGTTAATATAGATTTTACGGCGAAAATGGAAGAAGATTTAGATTCAATTGAAGATGGAAAAATCGATTGGAAGGGCGTTATCAGGAGCTTTTACCCTCCTTTTGAAAAAGAACTTTCAGAAGCTCAGGAAAAAATAAATGAAATTGAAATAAAAGATGAAGAAACGGATATTATATGCGAAAATTGCGGCAGAAACATGGTCATAAAATTTGGAAAATTCGGAAAATTTTTAGCTTGCCCCGGTTTTCCTGAATGTAAAAACGCCCTGCCCTTCTTTGAGGAAGCAGGAGTTAACTGCCCTGTTTGCAACAGTCGCGTTCTTATAAAAAAGACAAAAAAAGGAAGAAGATATTACGGCTGTGAAAAAAATCCCGAATGTTCCTTCATTTCCTGGAACAAACCTACGGGAGAAATTTGCCCTGAATGTGGGGAATTTCTTATAGAAAAAGGCTCAAAAAACAAAAAGATTGTTTGTGTTAACAACCAATGCTCATTCTCAAAGGAATATATTGAGGTTGAGTAATATTGCGGCGACAATTAAATCTTACAACTATTTTGCCGCCGCAAGCCCCTTTTAAGGTGCTCCGACTAAAAGTTGCAAGGCAAGTTTTAGTCGGTAATAGAAATATACGGAGGAAATAAAGATGATAAGGCGAATTTTTGTGGAAAAAAATCAAAAATGGGACAATCAGTCAAATTCGCTTCTGGCTGAGCTTAGGGATAATCTTTATGTAAATATTGATTCCCTGAGGATTTTAAGTTTTTATGATATTGAGAATATGGACGAAACATACTATGATAAGTGCCGGTACACCGTGATTTCTGAACCTAATCTGGATTTTTTATATGAGGAATCTTATTTGGATTCTCTTT
>CAYLSP010000112.1:0-5311 GCA_964385935.1 uncultured Defluviitaleaceae bacterium | reverse complement strand
CAACTGCCGCTTTTCCCTCCCCATTTAAAACAACTGAGGCATAATCAGGCGCAATAATACTTCCTCCGTCCACCAGACGACCGTATCTTCTTACAATCGTTCCCGCGTCCGTTTGAATCGGTCCGCTGTGTCCCACTATATTAAAGGTTCCTGTTCCTGTGGTGTACAGCACGTTTTCGCTCTCAAGCACCTGATCGCGCTGATCCCTGAACGTGACTTTTGCTACAGTCTCGCCGCCGAATCCTGCCTGTAACGCAACATAAACCGTTTGACCGCCCCGTTTTAAATACCTCTGGGCATAGTCAAGGGAAATCCTTTTATCATTAAAGAAATATTCAATATCCTTTGTCGAAAGGCTGAACTGTTTCAGATTAGTATAATCGCCCCAGCCTGATTTATTGAGTGTATAGGCGTTTTCTACAACAAGCTTTTGCTGAATAGCGTCCACAGACGATAAATTTCCTTTAACAATGCCGGAAACCTCATGCCCAACGCCCTCAATTGTGATTTCTTTAAGAGATTCCATCACATAACCCGGCTCAATAATGGCCTGATTAACAAGAAGCTTAACCCAATCGCCAGCCATTAGATTGTTAATTGTGGCCGGTTTGCCGTTTTTGCTTACAAAAACGCTGTCATATGCGTCATACCATGCAGTCCTTTTATCCTCAAACTCAACAAGAAGGGCAGTAGCGTCCGTTCCGTGTTCAACTCTCGTGACTTTTCCGTATTTCATTGTATAGTTTGTAGCAGCACTAATTTTTTCAATTACGTTGTTCTGTCCTGCCAATGGTCTTATAAATACAATATCACCCGGTTCAATTTCTGAAATAACAGTGTCCATTGGGTTAAATTTAAAATTCGGGAAAACCTGGTCAAGATACCCGATTTCATCATCAACGTCATAATGAGTCCTTTTCCTAACGGACAAGTCATTTTCATAATAATTGAAATTCCTCTTTACGCCGTCATTGTCATAAATCGTCAAAACGCCGTAATCAAGATCATTATCAGTAACAATTCCTCTTATTTCGGGTATAAGAGTGGCTTCTCCAATATGCCTGATTGCAACAACTATTTTATTTTTTAGAGTAAGCTCAAAATAACTGCCATAGGGTAATGTATTGACTGGATGCCATTTTTCGTCCTCCATTTTAATGCACATTACGCCGTCCCGCTCAGTAACGAGACCTTCCATATAGCTGAAAATGAACTGATCCGAATTTGCGTTTCTAACGTGAATCGCCCGCTCGTTTGTGTCAATTTTATAGAGCTTTCCTTGAGCTATTTCCTCTGTAAGAGGCTTTGTTATTTGTATATACAGAATTTGGTTTGTAATGGCGCTTACGATATACTGAATCGTGTCCCCTTCTTCAAGAGAAAACATTCCAGTGACCATTCCGTTTACATAAACCGGCGTATCTCCTGCGCCGGGCATAAATTGAAGCACATCTACATCACCGGCCGAAGTTCTTATATAAAGGTTTCTCCATACACTAGCAGAATTTGTTGAAGAATATTGGTTGTCTCTGATTGCTCCAACAGTTCCGTCCTTTTGTTCAAGACCTGCAATAGAATAATAAATATTTCCCAAGCCTTTTAAAATCTGAGCCGTTTCGGCTCTTGTAACTCCGCTTTTCGGGCGCAAATAACCTGTTCCGTCGCCGTTCATAATGCCGTTTTGTACCATAGCTTCAACGCCGCGGATTCTGGCAACGTCTATTTGATCCCAGTCAGCAAATCTTATTGCACCCTGAACCGCGCCTGTTTCAAGGAATATATTGGGGTTATCAATAATAATCCCTCTATAAAGCCAATCCGCTAATTCTTCTCTCGTCGCGGGGCTTTCACGCAAAAAGCCGCCGTTTGCGGCAACAGCCGTTTGATCCGGCGAAATAGCGTCCAGATAGTCCGCATTTGTAATAAGTTCTAAGTCTCTTGCCAGAGACAAATATCCAATTGACCAAAGGGTTCTTGTTGGAGAATTGGCAGGCATACGAGTTCTTTCCGTTTCAGCTGCGGCAAGAGAATCCATCTCTCTGCCAAGAACACGTAAAACAAAAGCCAGTGCTTCCTGTCTGCTAACCATGTTTTCTGGGCTGAACTTTAGGTCATAGCCTTTTACAAGGTTTAACGCTCCCGTCCTCGAAACGGCCTCCGAAGCCCAGTGCCCAGAAATATCAGAAAATTGGAGGTTTGAAATAATAAATTCGCCGTCAGAAGCACCTGTATACGTGTTCATAACGGGATCTCTTAATATTGCATCGTCTAAAAGGGCAAAGGTGTTTGTGCCGAAAGACAGGGCGAATATAACCGACATGGCAATAGCCGCAAATTTTTTCATACTTACCTCCAATTATATTTTTTTTGGCACATAAAAATAATTTCTTCATATTATTATGCCAATATAACAAACGATTATTTTATCATCTTTTATTAAGCATTTCAAGTTCAATTTCGGTCAGTCTTCTAAATTCTCCGGGCAAAAGATTTCGATCCAGCAAAACTTCCCCAAAAGCCACTCTTTCAAGGGATATAACATTTTTTCCCAGTGATTTAAACATCCTTTTTACCTGGTGAAATTTCCCTTCACAAATCGAGACATAAGCTTTAGCCGGGGGACATTTATCAATAATTTCAAGAACTGCCGGCAAACATTTATAGTCCCCGATATCTATTCCAGAACTAAAAGCGTCAATGTCCACTTTCTCCAAAGCTTCCTCAATACCAACAAAATATTTTTTAAAAACTTTCTTTTTTGGCGAGAGGGCTCTGTGAGAAAAATCCCCGTCATTTGTCAGAATCAATAATCCCGTTGTATCCTTATCAAGCCTTCCAACAGGAAAAAGCTCCCTGTTTTTCAAGCCTTCCGGCAACAAATCAATAACTGTTTTTTCTCTTTTATCCTCCGTTGCCGATACATAGCCGGAAGGTTTATTCATCATAATATAAATAAATTTTTCATATTCCACTAATTTCCCGGACATATGAATCACATCTTTATTTTCGTCAATTTTCTGTTGAAAATTAAGGCAAATTTCTCCATTGACCGTTATTTTCCCGGAGCAAATAATTTTTTTAGCTTCTTTTCGCGAACAAACTCCCGCGTTCTGCATGAACCTGTCAAGCCGCATGAAATCACCTACTAAATTCAATATTTCTATCTATACAATAAAAAGAATGCCTGACAAAACGGTCAAGCATCCTCATATATTATTTTTTATAAGCAATAACAACGTTTCTGAATGGGTCTTCACCCTCGCTATAGGTGGTTACTTGCTTATCGCCCTGAAGGCATGAATGAATAATCCTTCTTTCATAGGGGTTCATTGGCTCAAGTGTCACGCTTCTCTTTGTCTGTTTAACTTTTTTAGCAAGATTATGAGCAAGAGACTCCAGAGTGTCCTTTCTTCTCTTCCTATAATTTTCGGTGTCAAGAGTAACGCTGATATACCAGGAGCTTCCTTTATTAACCACAAGGTTTATAAGGTACTGGAAAGAATCCAGAGTTTGACCGCGTTTGCCGATTAAAACCCCCATATCGCTTCCTACCAGATTGATGTTCATGTGCTTTTCGTCAAATTCAATTTCCGCTGCCACTGAAATACCCATGGCGGCTGTTGTTTCCCGAATAAATTGTTTAGCGGCATAAACAGGGTCGAATTTTCTGACAACAAGGACTCTGGCCGGTTTACTTCCGATTCCCAAAAATCCCTTTACCGCTTCTTCCAAAACAGTTACTTCAACTTCATCAATCGTAGCGTCAAGCACCCGGATGGCTTCGGCAACTGCCTCGTCCACTGTCTTGCCGGATTTTTCTACTCTATCCATTAATAACCCTCCAATTTTTAGTACAGATCACCTCTAAAAACCAACGCTCAAAAGCAATTTTCAACGCAACTTGTGACGTTGTTGACGTCGAAAATCACTCTTTAGCTGGTTTTTAGGGGTGACCTACAGATGGCTATATCTCTATGTTTTATTGCGTCACAATTAAA
Organism: uncultured Defluviitaleaceae bacterium; assembly: GCA_964385935.1. Lineage (GTDB taxonomy): Bacteria > Bacillota > Clostridia > Lachnospirales > WRAX01 > CAYLSP01. Next base: position 1,313 of record CAYLSP010000112.1, on the reverse strand, counting down.
TCTTACCTAAATCGGCGACGCAAACCCCCTTCTTAAAGGGGTATTAATTAACCCGCTTTTTTCCAACCAGCTTTACAATTTCTTTTTTCTTTGGCTCAGCATCGATAATGTTATCACCATCTTTGCCTCTGCCCTTTTTACCGCCTTTATAATACTTATTCATAAAGTATTGCTGGAATAACTGATAAACGTTTGAGGTTGTCCAGTAGAGACCAACGCCGGAGCTGACCTGCATTGTAAAGACTACCATCATGACAGGCATAACGAACTTCATTACAGTCTGCTGTGTCTTAGCCGCGCCGGCAGCGCTTGGGTTAGCTTTTTCCATAATCCAGAAAGTAAGGAACTGTGTAATACCAGAAAATGCCGGGATTAATATACTTGGGAAGCTTAAAGTAGGCATACTGATAAGGTTTATGCCAAAAAAGCTTTCGCCCGCAGCTTTAAGAGCAAGCACTTCATTAATTCTAGCGCCACCGTCGGGAGCTAACGCCCTTAAAGCGTCCCAAGTTTCAGGTTTAAACAAATTAAGAGCTTTAATTATATATTCCAGATTCTCTTTCTGAGTTATATCGATTGTCTGAACAGCGTCGCTCAAAAATGGCTGTAAAAGCGGCTTCATAACAGGACCGACTACAGTGGTCCAATTAGGTATTTCCTGAATAGTGGTTGCCACTTTAGTATAAATTTCTTTAACATCAGGAATGAACAAATATGGCTGGCGCATAACGTAAGTAAGGGCGAAAAATATTGGCAGCGTAACAAGCATAGGAAGACAGCCGCCGAATAAATTAACCTTATTTTTAGTATATAAGTTCTGAATCTCCAGATTCATTTTTTTCTGAACCTCAGGATCCGACTGACCCGCGTATTTGGCCTTTATTTTTTCAATTTCAGGCTGAATTTTCTGCATTCCCACCGTTGACTGCTGTTGTTTAAAAGCAAGAGGAAGCATGAGGGTACGAACGATAATGGTAAGGAAAATAATAGAAATGCCCAGACAGTTATAATTTCCCATCGAGTTAACTATACCGTAAATAAAGTTAATTATTTGACCTATTAAAAACGATATGGGACCTACGAGAAAGCCCGGATCACCCTCAATTCTGTTGGCCAGAACAGTTACTGACTGAAATAATTGCAAAAGTATTCCTCCTATAATAAATTCTAATAAGAATTTTTTAGCTTTTTTAAAACCAGGCAAAGGTTAGGGAACAGGATCATAACCGCCTTTAAAAAAAGGGTTGCATCTTAAAATTCTTTTTCCGCCTAAAAATACGCCTTTTAAAACGCCGTGTTTTGTAATAGCTTCT
>CAYLSP010000111.1:0-5330 GCA_964385935.1 uncultured Defluviitaleaceae bacterium | reverse complement strand
AGGTCGTCTCTACAACTGTGGTGCCAAGCGGGATATATCAAATGATCTGCCAATGGCGACAACCTGATCGCCGACATGGAATTTATAATCGGCTTCTGGCATTGGGTGTACAGAAGTACCGTTTTTTACAACTAGAATATTGATTTTATATTTTCTGCGCACGTCAAGCTCACCAATGCCTCTTCCTACCCATTCGGACGGAATTGCAACTTCATATATGGAATAATCACTTGTGAGTTCAATATAATCCAGTATGTTAGCTGAGTTATAACGTATTGCCAGTTTTTCCGCATGTTCACGTTCGGGATAAACCACCTCATCCGCGCCGATTTTAAAGAGCAAATCCACTTGAATGTCCTTACCTGCTTTTGCTACAACATGTTTTGCGCCTAAATGTTTGAGCAGTGAAGTAATAATCAGAGATGCTTCAAAATTCTTTCCGATAGTAACAAAGCAGATATCGAAGTTACCTACGCCAAGAGTACGTAGGACGTTTTCGTTTGAACAATCACCAATAACTATATCTTCAAAAGCACCCGCAATGTCCTGTGTCGCTTCTTCTTTTTTGTCAACTACCATGACCTCGTTTCCAAGTTCAAGTAATTTTAGGGCAAGATGTTGGCCAAAGCGTCCCATTCCAATTACTAAAAATGATTTAACTACTTGTTTAGTTTTCATATAAATTTCCTCCGACATTATCCAATCAGTATTTTTTCAGTAACTCTCTCAACAGGCGGATCAAGATGCTTTCTTGCAAGAGCAAGCACCAGAGTTGTCAGGCCTACTCTGCCAACAAACATCAAAAATATAATTACAACTTTTGCCGCCGTTCCAAGGGCAGGCGTAATTCCCATAGAAAGCCCCACCGTTCCAATGGCGGACACTACCTCAAAAAGTATTTCTCTTAGGCCAAAAGGCTCAACCCCGCATAAAATCAAAGTGGAAAAAATAATTGCAGCTAAATATACTGTCACAATGGCGCAAACTTTTTTTACTGTTTCATCGTTAATACGGCGTTTAAAAGTGGTTAGGCTATGGATTTTTCTTGATGAAACCACAGCGTTTATAGCCAGTATTGCTAATGTTGTGGTTTTGACGCCGCCGGCGGTTGAGCCGGAACTGCCGCCTATAAACATCAATATAATTGTCAAAAAGCTTCCAGCCTCGGACATACCGGCAATATCAATTGTATTAAATCCGGCTGTTCTGGGGGTTACAGAGTGAAACAGCGCGGCCATTACCCTGTCTATGTCGTTTAAACCCGCTAAACTCTTATTGGATTCCAACATATAGAAGGAAATCCATCCAATAAAAATTAATAGACCTGTGACCGACAACACGATTTTTGAATGCAGTTCATACTTTCTGAAATTTAGCTTATGTTTTAAAATATCGTCCCATACAATAAAGCCGATACCTCCTGTGACAATGAGCAGGATAATTGTAATATTGACAACGGGATCACTCCTGAAGCTAGTCAAGGATGAAAACTGTCCATATTTCCCCATTAAGTCAAACCCTGCGTTACAAAAGGCAGAAACGGAATGAAAAATAGCGTTGTATATACCCTGCCAGAAACCCATTTTTGGGCAGAACCTTGTTGCAAGAATAGCGGCGCCTACAAGTTCAAAGCAGATTGCTCCTATCATAATTCGTTTTATGAGACGCACTGCGCCGCTTAATTTCATCATGCCCGCCGAATGAACAAGGAGCTGTCTTTCATGAAGACCAATCTTCCTCTTCATGAAAACAGAAAACATGGTTATAATCGTCATGAATCCTATGCCACCGGTCTGGATAAGAACCAATATAATGAATTGACCCAGTGCCGACCATTTTGTATAAGTGTCGTACAGTACAAGCCCAGTTACGCATGTTGCGCTAGTGGCGGTAAAAAGGGCATCCAAGGGTGGAGTCCACTCGCCGCTTCTCGACGATATTGGCAGGGTCAGAATAAAGGCCCCGATCAGAATAATCGCTAAAAATCCCAGCACTATTTTCTGCGTGTATGTAAATTTTATATTCAAGATATTAAACATTGGGTTCCTCCACAGTTTGTGAATTGCTTCTCAGAAACTATACTCAATAAATATCGGGTTTATTTTACGAATCATTATATATAGTAAGTATAAAATTTATCCTGATCATAATTTTTCCCTGCTTTGCTGATTTATATAATTTTAAGCCATATAAACGTCCCATAGATAAACCCGTGGGGTTTTGTCTATGGGACGTTCGCCGAACGCGGTTGATAAATACGACATATCAATTTATTTCACTATATTATGATTATTTGGCATAGAATATAAGCATGGAAAGAAGAGCTTCTTCGTTTCCGGTATTTGCATATGAATGGACTACGTCGGCTTTAAATCTGATAGAATCGCCTTTACACAAGGAATATGCCACATCTCCAACTGTTATATCCACAGCGCCACCGAATACAGTTACATACTCTTCCGTACCGGCAAGATGAGGTTCCGCTTGCAAGAAGCCGGTAGGAGCAATCTCAATGCGGTATGTCTCGAACAAATGCTGTTCATCAAAGGTGAAAGAGGGGTAATTAACATATTTGCCTCCGTCCTCCACGATTGGCGTTATATCCTTAGACTGAACCACTGTGGTCTGCCCTCTAGATTGTTCAATGAGACTAGTAAAGGAAACTTTATACCCATTGGCAATTCTCCACAATACAGACAGAGTGGGATTAACATCCCCTTTCTCTATTTGCGCTAACATGCTACGAGACACTCCTGTTATTCTGGCAGCTGAATCCAGTGTCAGATTTTTCCTTCCCCTGATTTGTTTTATATTTTGAGAAACCGCAGAATTAATATCCAAAAAAATTAACTCCCTTGCTATTGACAATATAACGGACTAATAATATAATAAATAAGAAAGTGATATTGCATATTGCAACTTAAATCCATTATATCACATCTGTTTGGGGGAGGCAAATAATTATGTTCAGTTGGGTTAGTTTTCTGACTTATACTATTATTACAGCAATAACGCCGGGTCCTAATAACATCATGTCTCTGTCAAACGCAAGCCGCCTTGGTTTTAAAAAGGCCTTTCCTTTCAATCTGGGGATTTGGGTGGGATTTTCGATTGTCACTCTTGTGTGTACGCTGTTTTGCAGTTTGCTCTCATCTATTCTGCCAATGATTAAACTCCCCATGATTATTGTTGGGGCTACATACATGCTATATCTGGCATGGAAAACCTTCAAGAGTTCCCCCGAAATTAAAGAAAGTCACGCCAAAAGCGGATTCATTACCGGTGTTCTCTTGCAGTTTGTGAATCCAAAAGCTTATATTTTTGCCATAATTTCAATGGAAGCATATATTTTGCCCAATTTCTCAGATCAGCCTGTAGCGTTAATAGCTTTTGCTCTATTTTTGGCCTTTAGCGGATTTTTATGTACGCTTTGTTGGTCAGCGTTCGGGTCAATATTTAAAATCTTATTTTCTAAACACGCAAAAATTACTAATACCATTATGGCACTGCTGTTAATCTATTGCGCCGTATCCCTGTTTTTATAAGATAACTGTGAATTTTAACTGCATTTTTAAAATATAATATCATTATATTCTTTAGTGATATTCTTATTTTAGTTAAATTTTTAAACATTTTAAAATAATCAGGTCGTATTTCACTAAATTTTACTTGAAATACCCTGAATTATAGTATAATATTATATAAATATTTTAAAAGGAGGGTTATTATGGAAAGAGATCGGTGGAAGTCGCAGAGTGTTTTTATTATGGCGGCCATAGGTTCAGCAGTTGGACTGGGAAATGCGTGGCGTTTTCCGGGAATTGCCTATCAGAACGGGGGCGGTGCATTTCTAATTCCCTTTTTTGTGGCGCTGTTAACGGCAGGAATACCTATTTTGGCCATGGAAATTGCTATCGGTAAAAAATACCAATGTGGCGCGCCTATGGCATTTAGGAAAATGAACAAGAAGTTTGAATGGATCGGTTGGGTAGGTGTTGCGACAGCATTCTGTATTACCGCTTACTATTCCGTGGTAGTTGCTTGGGTTATCGACTATTTCGGCATGTCATTTACTGCCCCTTGGGCATCAAAACCGGCAGGAGATGTATTTTTAAAAGAAACTCTTCAAATTACTGACGGTATGTTTAACCTCGGCGGTTTTAACCCAATAGTATTGGGTGCTCTTGTCCTCGGATGGATTTTAATTTGGTACTGTATTCGTAACGGTGTTAAGTCTGTCGGCAATGTTGTAAAATATACGGTAATCTTGCCTATTATTTTGCTTGTAATCATGATAATCAGGGCTTTGACTTTACCCGGTGCTTTTGAAGGACTTTCATATTACCTCATGCCGCAATGGGAGAAGCTTTTAGAGCCCGGAGTCTGGGCCGCAGCTTATGGTCAGGTATTCTTCAGTTTAAGTATACTCTTTGCCATTATGATAGCCTATGGCAGTTATCTTCCAAAAGATGCTGAAATTACTAAATCAGCGTTTATTATAGGTATTAGTGATGCCGCAATTAGCTTTATGGCAGGATTCGCCGCTTTTGGAACTTTGGGTTATTTAGCTTTCTCAACCGGCACTCCTATCAGCGAGATGAAACATACTGGAATGATGGTGGCATTTATTACTTATCCTACGGCACTTGGTCAAATGCCCGGCGGACAAATAGCCATAGTTATTTTCTCGTTAATTTTCTTCCTCATGCTCTTTACTCTGGCAATTGATTCGGCCTTTTCAATTATTGAGGCAGTAATTACCGCCTTTGTTGACAAGTTCCATTGGAATAAAAAGAGAGCTACAATCGCCTTTTGCGTAATCGGTTTTGTAGCCAGCCTTTTGTTTGCTACAAGAGCCGGCTTATACTGGCTTGACGTTGTAGATCACTTTGTTAACGACTTTAACCTCATAATGATAGGATTCTTTGAAACAATCGCTGTCGCTTGGATTTTTGGCGCAAAGAAAATGCTTGAAATAATTAATGAAGGCGCCAAATTCAAGTTTAAATCATGGTGGATTATCTGCATTAAGTTCCTTTGCCCCATAATTTTCTTGTTAATCAGCGGCACTTATTTGATTACCAATATTACAACGCTCTATGGCGGAGGGGACTACACAATGGCAAACATCATGGTAGGTGGTTGGCTCATCGTTATTCTGACACTGGTATTTGGCTTTGTTATGCCGTTTATTAAACCTAAAAAAGCTCAGGAAAGTGAAGACTAAGAATTTAATATACGAAGTCCTCGGGAACGTTTCCCGAGGACTTTTTGTTTGTGTGCTTTAGCGTGAATAAACCCCCGGCTATGCCGGGGGAATAAAAAAGCTT
>CAYLSP010000110.1:0-5348 GCA_964385935.1 uncultured Defluviitaleaceae bacterium | reverse complement strand
CGGAATGTTGCGCTATGGAATCCCTGAATACAGGCTTCCGAAAAACATTCTTGATCAGGAAATAGCCATTATTGAAAAAATGGGCGTTGAGCTTAAAAATAATATTAATATAGGTAAAGATTTTACTCTTGATTATATTAAAAAAGCTCATGATGCCGTTGTTGTTGCTATTGGCGCTTGGAAATCGACTTCTCTTGGCTGTCCTGGTGAAGAGCTTAAAAATGTTGTTGGCGGTATTGACTTCCTTAGAGAAGTTTCTCTCGGTGAACCAGTTCTTGCAGGGAAAAAAGTTGCGGTTGTCGGCGGCGGAAACACCGCTATGGACGCTGTACGCACATCAGTCCGTCTTGGTGCATCAGAAGTTTATAACATTTACAGACGTACAAAACAGGAAATGCCGGCTGAAGAAATCGAAATTTTAGAGGCCGAAGAAGAGGGCGTAATATTTAAAAACCTCACAAACCCAATTGAAATTTTAGGCGCAAACGGAAAAGTTTCAAAAATTCGTCTCCAAAAAATGAAGCTGGGCGACCCTGATGCTTCCGGAAGACGCGCACCAATAGCCATTGAGGGCGAAGAAGAAGTCTTAAACGTTGATACCGTTATTGTTGCAATCGGTCAAGCAACTAGACTTGAAGGCTTTGAAGACCTTGAACTCTCAAAGTGGAAAACAATCGTTGCTGACGAAAATACCTATAGAACCAATATTGACGGAATTTTCGCTATAGGTGACGCAACAAATAAGGGCGCGGACATTGCTATTACTGCTATTGCTGAAGCTAAAAAAGCCTCTCTTATCATTCATGAATATTTAAATGGCGCTTCTATTAGCTATAAAAAACCATATTTAGTAACAAGAAATCTTTCCGAAAAGGATTTCACTGACGAACCACGTGTTCCAAGAGCTAAAATGCCTCATTTATCTCCTGAGGAAAGAAGCCGCAACTTCCGTGAAGTTAATAAGGATTTCACAAAGGAAGACGCTATCAAGGAAGCTAATCGCTGTCTGGAATGTGGCTGTCATGACTACTTTGAATGTAAGCTGATTAAATACGCTAACGACTATGACGTTAAGCCTGAGATTTATAACGGCGACGTACATAACAGAACTGTTGACAACACTCATCCGTTTATTACAAGAAATCCCGATAAATGCGTTCTCTGCGGACTTTGTGTAAGAGTTTGCGACGAGGTTATGGGCGCAACTGCTCTGGGTCTTGTTGACAGAGGTTTTGACGCGGTTATGGCTCCTGCTATGGAACAGCCTCTTGCAAAAACCAGCTGTATTTCATGCGGACAATGCGTGGCTCTTTGTCCAACAGGCGCTCTCGGTGAACTTGCTCCATATCAGAAACAAGTTCCGACTGAGGAAGAAACAACTTATACAACCTGTTCCTTCTGTAGCGTAGGTTGCGGAACAAAACAGTCTTTCAAAGGCAACACAATCCGCAGAAGCCTTCCTGATGACAGAGAAAATGATTCTCTTCTCTGCATGAAGGGCAGATTCGGCTTCTCTGAATCAAGAAATATTAATAAAATTGAAACTCCTCTTATCAGAAGAAACGGCAAGCTTGAAAAAGAATCCTTTGAAAAAGCCGCTTTATATCTGGCTAAGAAATTACAGGCACTTAGAAGCGTTTATGGAGAAGATTCCATAGCCGTCACTGTTTCTGATAAGTATACAAACGAAGAAATTTATCTTATTAAGGAGTATGTTGAAAAGGGTCTTAAAACCGATAATATTTATTCCTTTAACAGAGCTCGTTCTGGTCTTTCCGACCTGTTCGGAACTGATTCAGGAACTACAAACTTTGAGGAATTAAAGCATACGAACTTAATCGTTCTTATTTCTAAGGACATCATGAACAGCCATCCAATCGCCGGAATTAAAATAAAGAGAGCTGTTGAAAATGGTGCAAAACTTGTTATTTTAAGCGAAGTTGAAGGGCTTCAAAATCAATGGGCTAATAAGGTTATTAATCCAGGCGAAAACCTTAATATACTTAAACAGCTTCTGAAATCCTTTATGCCCGAAAACGCTCCGGAGAATTTTGAGGGATTTGATGCTCTTAAAGCTTATTTGGCTGATATAGCTGTTTCAGACGACATAAACGAATTATCCAAAATGATTAATGATGCTAAAAAAGCTGTGTTTGTATTCACTCAAAACGAGCTTTCTCAAGGAGCCGCGAAATTAATTGGTGCAACTGCCGTACTTTCAGGAAAAACCGGCTCTCCAAGAAGCGGCGTAATTCAGCTTAAACCGGGCGCAAACAGCCAGGGTCTTGCTGATCTTGAAATAATGCCGGCCAAAAACCTTAAAATGGCTCTGCATGATAAGCGTATTAAAGGTCTTCTAGTCTTTGGTGAGGACATTCCTCATATAGATACATCCTCAGTGGATTTTTTAGCCGTTTTCGATGATTCCATGACTGAAACAGCCGAAAAAGCCGACTGCATTATTCCGGCAGCTCCGATGTATTCATCAGACGGAACATTTACAAACACTGTGGGAAAAATTCAGGAAGTTAGAGCTGCTGTTATGTCAAAAATGACAAATGCAGACAGAATTAAATGCCTGTCAACGATTGCTGGTTTTGAAATTATGGGCGAATTTGTTCCTAAAAAACCTAAAAAAGTTGAAAAATGCGTTTTTGTTGCTCCCCAACGGGAGAATCTCTATGTTGAGAGAGTTAACACAAATCCATTAGTAACCAGATTCTTAGCCTTTGCCGAAAAAGAAGGCCTTATAAAATAATCATTATATTCAAAATCAACCGGGCAGTGCGTGAAAACGTCTGCCCGGTTATTTTTATAAATAATAATTTATTTGTGGTATTGTATTCCTAGTAAAAAGAAGTGTATAATGTTATATGTTAAGATAGGATATTTGGGCGAAAGTTTCAAAAAATAACGACACAGAAATTTTATTGGGAGGCTTCCATTATGATAAATTTTAATGAAGAAATTAAGAAATTTAAGCCGGCTCTTGAATTAGAAGACATTGAGGATTCTATAAACTCCGACGAAGTTAAAGACTTAAAGGATTTGCTTTTGTTTCTTTCTGAAAAGATTACTAGAAATCAAGGATAACAAAAAGATTAATAGGGAATCAACGGATAATTCTTATGAAGGAGTAGGTGAATTTGAACTGTCCCAAATGTGGTTATAAAACAAATCAGAGTGTTTGCCCGGAATGCAAGACTGATATTCAATTATCAGGCAAAATAAAAAGCGTATCTAATCTTTTGTATAATAAAGGGCTTTCCTTTGCTCAATCCGGCGATATGTCAAGAGCTATTGAATGTCTTAATAAATGCATAGAAATCAGCAAGGATAATGTTTCAGCCAGAAATTTATTGGGACTCTGTTATTTTAATGTGGGAAAAGTCGGCGATGCCTTAAAGCAATGGATTGTGAGCGCTGCTCTTAATAAATCCAATTTACAGGCCAGCCAATATATAGATAAAGTTCAAAACGATTCAACCGGTCTTGACAGGCTTAATGATGCAGTAAAAATGTATAACCAGTCAATAAATTATTTAAAAAGCAGAAGCGAGGACATGGCTATTATTCAGCTTAAAAAGGCTATTGAATTAAGCCCGAATTTTGTTGATGCATATAATCTTCTTGCCCTTTGTCAGATGATTGAAGGGGATAATTCAAAAGCCCTAATTGCCGTTGAAAAAAGTCTGTCCATCGACTCGGGAAATCCTGTTGCTTCAAATTATTTTAATCTTTTGGGGGGCAAGGCAAGGTCAGATTTAAAACGTCAACCACCAAAAGAGCCAAAACAGGAAACCTATAAAAGATATGCTCCCGTGGTAACAAAACCGGGTTTTGGAGGCAAAAACTTACAAATAGCCGGTATATTATGCTTTATTGTTGGCGCGCTTATTTCACTTGGCGTAGTTTATTACATTATGGTGCCGGACGTTATTTCCCAAAACAACCAGAAAATAGCCGAATTAAACGAAACACTTGAAGAAGAACGGCTTAAAAACAGAACGGCTATTAATAATAAAGATATTGAAATTCAGAATGCTATTGACGAAAAGAATTCGGTTATGGAGAAAAATCAGGAACTTTTGGCTCAAATCGACCTTCAAGACAGGATACAAAAAGTCTCCTCCGCCATATCCATGCAACAGTCCGGTCGAAATGAAGAGGCTGCTAATCTGTTGATGAGCCTAAATACAGAGGGCTTCCCGATTGACGTTATGGAAACGCATAATAATACATTAAAACTTGCCTTGCCTCCTCTTGTTCTGGAAAATTATAATAAAGGGACTTCAAGTTATAACAGGCGTCTCTATGACGAAGCTCAGGATTTCTTTCTACTTGTTATAAAATACCACTATACTGAAAGCCAGTATACTGATGATGCCCTTTATTTCCTTGGCCGCATAGCTGAGGTAAACGGCGATAATGATAAGGCAAAGGAATATTATGGAAGGCTGGTTGAAGAATTCCCCGGCTCAAACCAGATTTATAATGCAAATTCCCGCCTTAAAGCATTATAGAATCTGTATCAGACAATTAATTTTTTATTCCGTATAATATTTTAAATGACGATTCAAACTCTAATTTAATTGAATTGTCTATGGATTATTAAGGAGGAATAAAAATGGCAAAGACACAATCTGGTTTAAATGAGAATATTGCTAGTGCGTTGGCATATGGGTTTCAAGCTCTGGGCGGTCTGATATTTTATGTTACGGAGAAAGAAAATAAAATTGTAAGGTTCAATTCTTTACAATCTATATGTTTCTTTTTACCAATTAGTATAGTTTCAAGTATAATTAGCTTTCTTGGCTTAAACTTTATTTCTTGGGCGCTTGGCGTAATTATCTTTATCACTTGGATATATCTAATTTATTCAGCCTATAAAGGCAAAGTAGTGAAGCTTCCGTTTATCGGCGACGCTTGCTGGAATCAGGTTAATAAATAGAACTTTAATTTAGTAGAAAACCCTGTTCTCCATATTGGAACAGGGTTTTTAGTTTTGCATTATCAATAGCCGATTATTCGTATATTTGAACAGTCACGCTTAAAATAACAACGTCTTTAATGGGCTTTTCGCGACTAGTTTTTGATTCAGCTATTTTATCCACTATATCCATGCCCTCAAAAACCTGTCCAAAGACTGTGTAATTATAGTCAAGGCTAAGCGTGCCGCCATTTTCCTTATATGAATCAATGACGTTTTCCGGGTAAAAGTCCCTAACATATAATTCTTCTTCGTCCCCTTCCACAAGTTCGTCCTGACGTTTACGATAATCTTCAAGCATTTGAGCCTCATAATTGCTTATTTTTTTGTTTTGAACTATATAGAACTGACTACCTTG
>CAYLSP010000109.1:0-5386 GCA_964385935.1 uncultured Defluviitaleaceae bacterium | reverse complement strand
GATATGCGACGGAGATAGGTAAAGCGGTCATTTCAAAAGCATTTGAAACGACAGATATAGAATGTATATATGGGATGGCAAACCCAAATAACAAAGCATCTATGAGAGTTCTTGAAAAAATTGGAATGGTGCAATTGGGCTTACAAGAGTTTAGAGGGCATCAAGATATGTTTTATAAGATTGAGAGGTTTTGATTATTATCTCTGTTAGATCTTTTTCTCAAAGCATATGGTTTTTCAAAAGCTGTCAAATGTGGGCTTGACAACTTTTGGTGTATAGATTATTTGACAGGGGGAGAACGTTGGAATTTAAAGTGCATCCATTTAACACTTTTAAGGATTATTTCTGTGTGGATATTATGGCGCTGTATAAGGGTAAGTGGATCTTTTGTAAGCACAAGAAAAGGGATTCGTGGGAAAATCCAGGCGGGCATATTGAAGAAGGCGAAACACCACTTGAAGCTGTTAAAAGGGAACTTTATGAAGAAACGGGAGCTATTAATTTCGATATTGAACCCCTTTGTGATTATTATGTTAACGGGGAAATAGACGGCAGGTATTTTAAAGGAAATGTGCAGGTTTATTTTGCAATCGTTCATACTTTGGGTGAATTACCCTGTGAGAGTGAAATGGAAAAAATAGATTTTTTTGATTCGTTTCCGAGCGATATAAAATTTCCTGAGTCACGGGATTTTTTTCCTTTAGCTTTAGAAAAGAAACAGCGGATAATATTATCATAATAGAAAAAAGGATTTGATCACTTGACAGAACTAACTTCTATGCGCAATATAGGGAAGGAAATGGAGAGAAAACTTAAATCTGTAAATATTTGTTCGGCAGAAGAATTAATTATATTGGGGAGTAAAGAAGCGTTCCGCCGCTTAAAATTGCAGTATTCAAATGTTTGTCTTGTTTATTTATACACACTTCAAGGCGCTATTGATAACATTGAATACAATAAACTCTCAGATGAAACCAAGTCTGATTTGAAAAGTTTTTTGGACAGCTTACAATAACATAAGTAGAAATGGAAACCCGCCCGGCAGTGCAAAAGTGCAAAGCCGGGCGGTTATTATTATGGTGTAAGTCTGATTATATCTCTAGGAAACATTGTTGCGTATCTAACATTTTGAAATCCAAGAAGTTTTGCGGTAAAGCGTTCAAGTCCAAGCCCTAATCCGCCGTGGGGAGGCAAGCCGTATTTATGTGCCATTAAATAGCTTGCAAATGGGTTTATATCCATACCTCTGCTTTGCATTTTTGCAACCTGCTCATTATAGTTGTGGATACGCTGACCGCCTGTGGTTATTTCCATCCCACGGAACAAAAGGTCAAAGCTGTCAGTTAATGATTTATCGTCTTGAGTGTCCATAGCGTAAAACGGCCGCTTTGAAGATTTATAGTGGGTAACAAAAACAAACTCACAACCCGTTTGCTTTTTGATAATTTCATAAAGCAGTTTTTCTTCCTCTGGTTCAAAATCTTCAAAGTCTGTTATTTCACGGTTATATGTTTTTGAAATCATTTCCTTTGCTTCGGTAAAGGTAACAGCAGGAATTTCTGAAATAATGGGTACATCTGCTTTTAGAAGCGAAAGCTCATCGGCATATTGTTCTTTCAAAAACTCAAGCGTTTCAGAAAGCATTTTTATTTCAAGCCTCATGATGTCATAAAAGCTCTCAATAAAGCCCATTTCAAGGTCAACACTTGTATATTCGTTTATATGCCTTGATGTGTCATGCTTCTCGGCTCGAAAAACGGGAGCTATTTCATAAACACGCTCAAAAACACCGACCATAATCTGTTTGTAAAATTGTGGACTTTGCGTAAGATAGGCTTCTTTGCCGAAATAGTCGAGCTTGAATATATTCGCTCCGCCTTCTGCGCCACTGAACACAATTTTCGGGGAGTGGATTTCGGTGAACTCATTTTCTCCAAGGAATTTTCTAAAACCCTAGCATATAACGGATTTGATTTTGAAAATTGCACGTTCTTTTGCATTTCGCATAGTTATTGGGCGATAATCAAGCAGGGTGTCAATAGTTGTATCAACTTCCTTGTTATTGATAACCACAGGGGTTTCCTCTGTGGCACACGACAATAACTCAAAACTGATAATTCGCACCTCAAACCCTGTTCTGCTTCGTTCTTCGCTTATAACCTCTCCGCTAACAACAATGCTCATATTGTCTTTAAGCTCAGAAAGAGGGAATTGTGAAAATTCTTTTGAATAAACACACTGTAAAAGTGTTCGCTTGGTCTTCAAAATTACAAATGCAAACCCCGACATTTCACGGATTTTATAGACAATGCCGTGAATTTTAACCATCTGACCGATACAATTAACTAGCTCTGAAACTTCCATATGAGAGTTAGATAACTCTCCATTAATTTTTAACATAATAACCTCCGTATTTTTTATTTGCTTAAATTACGGAGAAAATCCACTCGGGTATAATCTGTATACCACATATTATCACAACCTTTCAACAAAAAATCACCACAAGGCATGTGCCATTGTAGTGATATAGAAAGGCATAACAAGGTGTAAAAAGCTATGTCTTTCATCACACAGGCACAAGACTTTAAGCACTTGCACCTATGAACGAGCAGACAGAGCCGCAGTTCGTTTATAGGAAACAAGTGCTAAATATCGTCGTCACTGTTAAGATGAATGAATAGTAACATAGCTTTTACCTCGAAATTAAGATTTTTCTTTAGTATATCATATAATAGGCGAATTACAACCACTAATTTGTTAATATTATATCTCACACAATGAGCTTATAATTAGGTGGATTTTTAAAACATTGCTCACTTTGTCTTATTAATTGTGTTATACTATAAACGAGGTGATCAAAAATGATATCAAAGTTTGAGGTTGACACAATAATCAAAGGAATAGAAACCTCTTGGACTACTTGGGGTAAAATGCGCGGTGAGAATCTTGTTTTAGGTCCAGTTAATTATTTAAAAGCAGATGGCGGCAATGGTTTCGAGAGAATTTATTCTGTCAATATTCAAGAAAATCAAGATTTTGAGATTCAACAGATGATATCATATATTAAAGCAGGAATAATGCCCGATTCAATATTGATTACACCGAACACAGAACCATCTGACTTGACTGAAATATTATCTGAAAAAGGCTTTATAATTAATGACAAAGACCCATGTATGATACTATATCTTGACAATTACCAGAGTTATATTATGCCGATAGATAATTTCACCGTTTCCGCTGTAACGACGAGGGAACAGCTTGCGGAGTGGCTTAATATAGTCAATGTTGCTCTGTTTGAGTGTGAGCTTGTATCACTCGATCAATTTAATGATGTTTTTGTTTTAGATAACACTTGCTTTTATCTTGGGTTTATTGATAACAAGCCAGTAACAGCTTGTATGACGATGGTGACACATCTGTTTTGGAAATGGTTGCAACATTAAGCGAATACCGCCGAAAAGGTTATGCTTCACTTATGATTGATAAAGCGTTAATGAACTTAAAGCAAAAATGTATGAAGACAGTCTCGCTTCGTGCCGAGGCTGATGGAGTAGGTGTATACAAAAGGTTAGGATTTAAAGAGTGTTTTAAGCGAGTAGTTGCTAGTTGCGATTGGAAAGAGGTTTACAAAAAAGCGTGCCCCTGCCGAATTGAAAATGAAAAGATTGAGATAGCAAATCAAATATTTAGAGCGACAGACAGCATAGAAGATTTTGTATCTGAAATGGAAAAGCAGAGTATTATAGGAAGAAACATTCGTTATGATCCTGACGATAGGGCCATTTACATAACAAAAAAATATGCCTGTGATTGTGGTGGTGGATGCCATTCAAATGATACTGTCATAGGTCAGCGATGCCATTGTGAGTATGTCAATCATCTAACGCATACTATTCCCATTTCCTACTGCAAATGCGCGGCATCGTTTTTTGAGCCGATGTTTGTGCCCCTTTTTGGCGATAACATTGTTATTGAACCTATTAAAACAGTGCTTTCCGGCTCAGATGAATGTGTCTTTAGAATTAAACTGTAGTCAACAAAGAACTTGGGAGATAGATATGGATTTGAATGAAATTTGGGAGAAGCGAATAAGGGATAACGGCGTAGATTTTGTGTATTTTGTTGACGCCTCGGCACTTCCAGTGGAGGTTGCTCAAGGATATCATTGTGCTATTCTTTTTGGGAAAGCCCTGTCAAAAGAATATATCCGCGACCTTAGAGCCAATCAGAAGCCAAAACGAAAAGAGGTTTTCAACACCGAACATAAGATGGACGCTCTAGCTGTAAAACTAGCTGACCAATTGGAATCAGAAGGATACAGAAGCATTGCCAAATTTAAAGCTGGAATGTTGCCACATAAAACAGTTGCTCTTAGAGCGGGCTTAGGATTTATAGGTAAAAACAATCTGCTTATAACTGAGGAGTATGGCTGTGCTGTTATGTTCGGCAAGGTTTTAACCACCGCCCCTTTTTCGACTATAAATAAGACACCTAAAGATCCCCATTGCGGCGAGTGCAGCATTTGCGTTGATATGTGTCCTGGCAAGGCCTTATATGGTAAATCTTGGACTGTTACAACAAAACGTGAAGAAATCATAGTCAGAAAACTCTGTTCTCTTTGCTTACAATGTATGATTTGGTGTCCGTATACGGAAAACTATGTAAAATAATAAATGTATGTTTGGCGGCCTTTTGTGTATCTGACTTAAATAGGAATTCTTGAAATTTTTAGGCCAATATCGTTGACATTTGCGTGGTTTTAGTTATAATGAACGCATTGCACAAATTTATTTATATTTATAAGGACGGTGAGAGATATGAGCGTAATCGAGGAAATGAAGGCTCGCGGTTTTATCGAGCAAATGACCCACGAACAGGAAATAATCAAGCTGCTTAACTCCGAGAGGGTGACTTATTATATAGGCTTCGACCCCACCGCCGACAGCCTGACCGTAGGCCATTATCTCACTATCATGGCTATGGCCCACTTGCAAAGAGCGGGTCACAGACCCATCGCGCTTATGGGCGGCGGAACAGGCATGGTTGGTGATCCCACTGACAGAACCGATATGCGTCGGGTTTTAACGCCTGAGGAGATTAATGGGAATATCGAGAATTTCAAAGTCCAAATGTCCCGTTTCCTTAACTTTGGCGAGAACGAGGCCATTATGGAAAACAACGGCGATTGGCTTTTAAATCTTCAATATGTGCCGTTTATTAGGGAATATGGTGTTCATTTTTCTGTGAATAGGATGCTCACGGCGGATTCTTATCGCTCAAGGTTTGAACGTGGTCTCACGTTCTTTGAGTTTAACTATATGCTGATGCAGGCTTATGACTTTTTAGAGCTTTACAGAAAACATGGCTGCAAAATGCAAATGGG
>CAYLSP010000108.1:0-5388 GCA_964385935.1 uncultured Defluviitaleaceae bacterium | reverse complement strand
CTATCGCCCCGATTATAGAGCAGTTTTTGAGTCAATGATGGAGCTTTTTAACAGGAACGTGCCTGTTGACCTCATAACGCTTAAAAACAAGCTGGATGAAAAGGGCATTTTTGACCAAATTGGCGGAAAAGACACTCTGGCAAAAATAGCCGGAAATGTCTCAACATCGGTACATATAAAGCATTACGCGCATATCGTAGCTGAGAAAGCTGTTTTGAGACGGCTTATTAAGGCGGCAGGAAATATTTCGTCAATAAGCTATGAGGCAAAAGAAAAAGTCGAGAATATAGTTGATTTCGCCGAGAAGGCCATATTTGACATATCTCAAAACAGGAATGCTTCTGGATTCTCTCATGTTCAAGATATTTTAATCGATTCCTTAAAGCGAATTGAGGACGTATATAAATCAGGAGGAAGCATAACCGGTCTCACAACAGGCTTTACGGACTTTGATATAAAAACGGCGGGTTTACAGCCCTCAGACCTGATATTGATAGCCGCCCGCCCCTCTATGGGGAAATCCGCGTTGGTTCTTAATATCGCACAGCAGACTGCTTTTAAGGACAGGTTGCCAACGGCTATTTTTAGTCTTGAAATGTCAAAAGAACAGATGGTTAACAGACTTCTATGCGCCGAGGGTATGATAGATTCACAAAAACTCAGAACAGGGAAACTGGATCAGACTGACTGGGAAAAAATAGCCGACACAGTTGGAACCATTGCGGACGCGCCCCTTTATATTGATGACACACCAGGCATTACAGCCTCTGAACTACGGGCAAAATGCAGGAAGCTAAAGCTTGAAAAAGGGCTTTCGCTTATTATTATCGATTATTTACAGCTAATGTCCGGCAGCGGTAGGGAATCACGGCAACAGGAAATCTCTGAAATATCCAGGTCACTAAAGGCTATTGCAAGAGAGATGCAGACTCCTGTTATAGCCCTTTCACAGCTTTCCAGAGCCTGTGAACAGCGAGCTGACCATCGCCCTATGCTTTCAGATTTGCGTGAATCCGGGGCGATTGAGCAGGACGCGGACTTAGTTTGCTTTATCTACAGAGACGAATATTATAACCCAGACACAGAAAAAAAGGGCGTTGCCGAGCTTATTATTGCAAAGCAGAGAAACGGCCCTACGGGTACGGTTGAATTAATGTACTTAGGAAAGTATACAAAATTTGTAAGTATTGAAAAAAGTCTTTAACAACCACAGCATTCGCCTGTGGTTGTTTTTTGCTATCTGTCATCCAGAGCACAGCAAAGGTTTCGGAGATTCTTGGCTTCTCTCAGAATGACAGAATTAAATTATTTTGCCTTTTCTGTATCAATTACTATAGTATTTTTAGCGTTATCCCAATCAACATAGAAGCCTAAAGCCTGCCCTATGTCCCGGAGTTTGAAATAATTGCTACCATCTATATTATAGGCAGTCAAAGAAATTTCTTTGCCATCAAGATAAATCTTTGCATCAGAGGGAACAGGTAGTTTTTCTCCTGTAGCTTTGCCGCTCATTTCGCTGCCCGTAACCGTATAAGGATTTCCACTGGTAAGAGATATGGTGTTTTTTACCCCATCCCAGCCTACCTCAAACTGCTTGCCTGAACCGTTTAACACAAAGGCCAAATCCCTCAACTGAAAATAATTAGAGTCATTTATGCTATATGCATTAAAAGATACTTTTTTACCGTTAACAAGGACATCAGAAGCCGTAGGTTTGGCTACAAGTGAAGGTGTCTTTGGTTGTGTGGGCGGCGCAGTGCCCCATTTGTCCTTACCTGTCACAATGCCATTCGCGCTAACACGTATTTGACGCTCAACAGTTCTTTTTATACTACCGCACGTCACATCAACTTTTATTGTATGTTCTCCCGCAGAGAGATCCTTCACTTGAAGTTCTAATGAATACGGAACTTCTGAGGTGGTTTTTACAAGTTTTCCGTCAAGATAATAGGCACATGTAGTCTTGTCGAGCCTTGGAAACAGAGCATTTGTGTACAGCTTAATTACGTCCATTTTCTCATTGACATTGGATAATCTTGTATAACCCTTTGCCGAACCTTTTGACGAAGATAGGAATGTATCTTGCTTAACGATATTGAGGTATTCTGTTTTCAATTGGGCACTGCCTGATAAAGAATATCTGTATTTTTCTTCCGGCAACTCATTATCAAAATACAAAACTGCCTTAATTTGTGGGTATTGAATCGTCAGAAAGCTGTAAAACTTTTTCATCCGGTCAATTGCGGCAGCGGTTTGATCTCCATTTGTTGTGGTATAATAGGCAAAGCCACATTCACTTATTATCATAGGCTTTTTGGGAAATGTTTCTGTCAAAAGGCGCAACATAGGAAGGATACTTGCCGAATAATCCCCTGTACCGTAAAAAGCGTCCGCAGCGCGGTTATTTTTCGCCCCTTCACCTCTGTAATAAGTTGACACTCCTATCCAGTCTACATACTCGTCTCCAGGATAATAGTCAGTATAGTTCTTTCCCCATGTAGACACATCTCCAGGAGAGAAGACAAGAGCCACGTTCTTGGTATATTGGCGGGCATAACCTGCTATTTTCTTAAACGAATCCCTATACTGCTGACCATCCGGCAAATTCGTCCAAACATTCATTTCCGCGCCAATTCTAAGCAATATCTTAGTATTCAGCGTCCCTAAATATTTTAAGCTGTCAATTATATACGAATCATTATTGCCGTTTAAAATATCCGAAAGTTGTCCGGCTTCTTTGGGGAAATTCCACGCAAGCTCAATTACCGAATCCCCCGCCAAGGCTTTCTGACCTTTTTCATTTTTTGTATAGTATTCTACCCAATATTGCATTGAATAACTGGAATTCGGCTCAAATTCCACATATATAAGAATGGCAGATTCACCCGATTGAATTGATTTGCTTGCATCTCTGTGGCAAACCGAGCCCTGCAGTGTACCAACCTTAGGCTCACCTAAAGCGCCGAAATATGGCACGTCTGATGGGTTTGACGCAACGGTGTAAATATCGGTTTTCACGTCAAGCTGTCTGATTAAAGCCTTTGTAAGAGTTATCCTGTCAGACCAGTCATGAACATTGTTGTGAATATATTCGTCGTAAACAAGTTCCTTTTTAAACCAGTTAACAGCGCCCTCTAAATCTCCTTTAAGTTCACAGCCAATTGCCGCTTGTTCACACACTAACGTCAACATTCCGCTATTGTCTTTGTTTAGTTCTTCACCTTTATAAAGTGCCTCTATAACAGGGGCAAGCTCAAGAATAGTTTTATAATCCTTATTTTTAACCGCTTCATTCCATCTGTCATAATGTTTCCACAGTCCGTTCGGATGCTTGTAATCAGCGGCCAAAACTGAGGTTGAAAATAGCGAAACAGCAAATATAATACATAGTGCCATTGCGGCTATCCTAGCTATCCGTTGCAGCTTACCCTTTTTCATATCAGCATCTCCTTTTAATCAATAAAAATTTCATTCCATATATTATCGTAAACTGATTTAAAATCTCCTAAGTCGCGGAAAACCTCACAGCGGTCAATTTCTTCGTCTGTTGCCCAAAAAGCGGGATTTGATGTAACTTCCTCCGGCATATATTGAAGCGCTTCTTTATTAGCCGTTGTGTAGCCGGTGTATTCTGAATTTTTCGCCGCTATTTCAGGGCGGGACATGAAGTTAATAAATATTTCGGCGTTATTTTTATTTCTGGCCATTTTAGGAATTACCATGCCGTCGAACCAGTAATTACTGCCTTCTTTTGGGATAGAGAAAGCGATATCTTCGTTATATTCAGCCGCAAAAACTGCGTCTCCTGAATATGTGACGCCCAAAGCCCCTTCATTATTTACAAGCTTTGATTTTATTTCGTCAGTAAGGTATGCATGAGTTAATGGTTTTTGCTCAATTAGTGAATTTTTTGCTTCTTCAAGCTCATTCATATCTCTTGAATTAAGTGAATATCCAAGCCTTTTTAGAGCGACTGTCATCGAATCACGCTGGCTGTTATACATATATATTTTTTTAGCATAGTCAGGATTCCATAAAATATCCCAGCTATCTACAAGGGACTCGTCGACCATCTTTTTATTATATATAATTCCTACTGTTCCCCACATATAAGTAACTGAATACTCATTTTGGGGATCATAGGGGTGATTTTTCAACTTTTCATCAACATATTGTGCGTTTGGAACGTTAGCCATATTTATTTTTTCAAGCATATCTTCATTTACCATACGTTCAATCATGTAATCAGAGGGAACTACTACGTCATAGCTTCCGGGGCTTGACTTTAACTTTGCATACATCGCTTCATTTGAATCAAATTCTGAATACTTTACAGTGATTCCTGTTTCCTGAGTAAATAAATCTAAAGTATCCTCGTCTATATAATCTCCCCAGTTATAAACAAAAACCACCTTTGAAGCCGCGTTTTGGCATGAAGTGAGTGTTGCTAATAAGCATAACATTACTGCCATCGTGACAATTCTTCTCATAATTCATCTCCTCAATCTATTTTTTGTAGCTTTTTAAGATTACTTGCTTGTACGGCATCTCGTCTGTTTTTCAAAAACATTAACAGCATAATCACCGCGAACATAATTGTTGAAAGGGCGTTAATTTCGGGATAAATCCCTTTTTTAGCCGCCGTCGCATAAATGATAATTGACAAAGTGTTTACTCCCGCTCCTGTTGTAAAAAAACTCACCACGAAATCATCAAGAGACAGAGTGAATGCGAATATTGCGCCCGTTACGATTCCGGGAAGAAGCTGTGGAAAAATCACTTTCCAAAAAGCCGTGAAAGGGGTTGCACCCAAATCCAGTGCCGCTTCATAAATATTTTTGTCAAGCTGTCTGACTTTCGGCAAGACGCTTAATATGACATAGGGTATATTAAATGTTATATGAGAAAGCAGCAGAGTATTGAATCCGAGACCCAATCCCAGTGACTTAAAGGCGTTTATAAAAAACAGGAATAAAAGCATAAGCGACACGCCTGTTACGATGTCGGGATTAAGAACAGGGATATTTGTAATGTTCAGAATAACTTTTTTGCTTCTTTTTTTCATTCCGTTAATTCCCAGAGCCGCCGCTGTCCCTATGACAGTTGCAATCAGTGACGAAGTCACGGCTATTATAATAGTAGTTTGAAGCGCTTCCATAATCTGATTTGAATGAAAAAGGGACTCATACCATTTTAGAGAAAATCCGCCCCAATTCCCTCTGGACTTTGATTCATTAAAGGAAAACACAATCAAAACCACTATTGGCGCGTAGAGAAAAATAAGCATTAGCGCCAAGTAAATTTTTTTAACAACGTCCGTTGTCTTACGCAGAAGCGGTTTTTTATAAGCTTTTTTGTTATACAAACGTCCTGCCTCCCTCGTCTTTA
>CAYLSP010000107.1:0-5483 GCA_964385935.1 uncultured Defluviitaleaceae bacterium | reverse complement strand
CTGTCAAATAGCTAACAACATTTTAACAAAAATTGACGAAACCAAAAACTTTCAGAACATGATAAAAATATGCGAGTCCGTGCTTAAAATATATCCTTTGGACGAAAGCATAAATATACATTATATTAAGGCTTTAATATATGCGGATGATCCGGCTGGCGCTCTTAAACATTATAATTACATTACACAGAGAATGTATAACGAGCTGTCTGTTTCTCCGTCTTCAAAAATGCTAGAAATCTATTCAATAATAAAATCAGCAAATTTAGCCTCTCCGGGCGGTGAATCGGGGATATTAGGAACGCTTGATAATCAGAGTCTCTGGATTATGATTAACGATGCGGTTAGAAATCACCTTAACGCCGATTTGAATAAATATTCAATAGGCCATATTACTATAGTCAGGAGTAATCTTGCTCAGACAGACGAGGATGGAGAGGAAGAGGTTAAAAACCTCAAAGAAGTTTTGAAATCCTCCTTAGAATTTGCTCTCAGAAAAAATGACATGTATTCCATAATTGACGATACTACAAGCATAGTCATTCTATACGATGCAAAAGAAGAATATTATGAAAATATCTGCAACAGAATTTCGGAAGCTTTTTATAAACGCCTTGACAGCTTTAATTATATTCTGAAAATTAAAATCCACGGCGTAAGTAAAATAAATTAGTGTGTGAGGGATATTCATGGGTTCGGAAAGAGACGCGCTGGAATCATTTTTGGAATACGCGCATGAAATGAAGGGGACAGACCTTCATCTTTGCGCCGGAAGCAGACCGCTTCTCAGAGTTAATGGAAATCTTATGGAAATCCCTGATTCAGACGTGATTTTTCCAAAAGATGTTGAAGAAATGATTTTTCCGTTAATAAACGAAAAGAAATTTAGCCAGCTTCAGGAAAACAGGGTTCTGGATTTTTCCTTTTCAAAGCCCGGCCTTGGGCGGTTCAGAACCAATGTTTATTCCCAAAGGGGAACTTTTGCCGCCGCTATCCGTATGCTTCCATTTGACATACCAAAATTCTCAGAGTTAGGTCTTCCGCCTATCATAGAGACATTCGTTACAAAAACAAAGGGGCTATTTTTGGCAACAGGTGCAACAGGAAGCGGAAAGTCCACGACTTTAGCAAGTTTATTAAATATTATAAACGAAAACTATAACTACCACGTCATAACAATTGAAGACCCAATAGAATATTTACACAGGCACAAAAAGAGCCTTATGACTCAAAGGGAAATAGGGGAGGACGCTGATAATTTCGCCAACGCCCTCCGCGCCGCTCTCAGAGAAGACCCTGACGTCATTATGGTGGGAGAAATGCGTGATGCTGAGACGATTTCAATTGCTTTAACGGCGGCTGAGACAGGACATTTAGTCCTGTCTACCCTTCACACCGTAGGAGCCGCCAAGAGCATTGACAGAATTGTTGACGCTTTTCCGCCGAATCAACAGTCTCAAATCAGAAGCCAGCTTGCGACGGTTCTTGAAGGCGTTGTGTCACAGGATCTTATTCCCAGAATCGACACAGAAGGTCTTGTTTGTGCCTCTGAGGTTATGTTTGTTAATCCTGCAATAAGAAATCTAATAAGGGAAGGCAAGCATTATCAAATTAATTCCATCATGCAGACGGGTCAGACAAAGGGCATGTATCTTTTCGAGTCGAATTTGGCCGAATTATGCAACAAAGGAATTATCAGCAATGAAGAAGCCTTTCTCCACGCGCAGGACACTAACCTTTTGCAACAGTTCTTAAATAGGAGGTAAATATGACTACATTTACTTACAGAGCCTTTGACCAGGAAGGGAATCCCAAACATGGTTCAGGGGCTTTTCCAAACGAACAAGCCTGTACAAAACATCTTGAAAAAAGAAATTTGTCTGCCGCAGGCGTTTATAAATCAGAAACCGCCTACAAATCCGGGAACTATAAAATTGTGGGCGTTAAGGAATTAGCCATATTTTGCCGCCAGATGTCTGTTATGTTTTTTTCTAACATAACCTTGATGGAGGGCATAATTCTCATTGCCGAACAGACAGAAAACCGTCAGTTAAAGCTTGCGCTTAAAGAGATTTATGGGCATATGGAAAGCACCATGACTTTTGCGGAAGCCATGGGAATGTATCCCCATATTTTTGGCTCTTATCTTCTTAATATGATTCATATGGGGGAAACCAGCGGAACCCTTGATGTAACCTTCCAAAATGTGGGGCAATATTTTGAAAAAGAGGCTAAAATTCGGAAGAAGCTAAAATCAGCGGTCACTTATCCCGCTGTTTTGACTATCATGATGACAGCCGTTATCGTCCTTTTAATAACAAGAATTATTCCGGTCTTTGACGGCATTTTAAAAAGCATGGCACAGGAAATCCCGCCAATAACAGGGGGACTCTTGAACATTAGTCTGTTTTTATCAAATTATGGGCTTATTATTTTGGGTATTATTTCCGCCATTGTCATAGCTTTTATTGTATACTCTAAAACAGAAAACGGTAAAAAAACTTTTGATAAACTTAAAGTTAGAATTCCACTCAGCCGCTATATTTCAACAAGAATTATCACCGCAAGATTTGCCAGAAGCCTGTCTACCCTAATTAAAAGCGGCGTTTCTCTTATTAATTCTCTCGACGAAGTAAAATCCTTGGTTGACAACGAATATTTAGAACCAAAATTTGATGAAGCTATTACGAGTATTAAAAACGGCGGTAAACTTGACGAAGTAATTGACAAAATCGGGATTTTTCCTCCCCTTTTCATTAAAATGCTTATTATCGGTCAAACCACAGGTCATCTTGACGAGATGTTAGAGCGGGCGGCTGATCTTTTCGATGAGGATATTGACGAAGCCATTGAACGTCTCACGGTTCTGATTGAGCCAATTCTCATCATCATTCTTTCCATAGTCATAGGCATTATCCTAGTTTCAGTCATGCTTCCAATGATCAGTATTATGAATTCACTGTAGCAATAAAGAGGTGAGGTTATGAAGGGTTCAGGCAACTTGAAGCAATATAGCATAATTTTTGTCATGCTGATAATTTTCTCCGTTTTAATCTCTCTTTTTCTTTCAATAGACAGCTTTGGCATTAACACAATGAAGAATCAGGAAAAAAAAGTTCAGGAGATAATAAGGAAAGCGGCTGTGTCCTGCTATGCCCTAGAGGGTCAATATCCTCCTGATCTTGATTACCTTGTCGAAAATTACGGTGTTATTTTAGACCATAAAAGCTACGCCTATTGGTTTGAGCCCTGCGGAAGTAATGTAATGCCGTCTATTGTAGTTAAGTCCCTTCTGGTTGATACAGAAGCAGAAACGGACGGAGAGGAGCCGGCGGATTATGAACAATGAAAACGGCAACTCGCTCATAGAGCTCGTTATGGTCATGATGCTTCTGATTTTCTTTGGCGCGACCATTTATACCCTGATTTATTCGGGAAGCAACGCACAACAAAAAATAATAAGCGAAAAAGACGCACAGACGGACGCAAGAATTGTTTTGTCGGCTCTTAACATCATGCTAAGACAAAACGACTATTCTGGCGGCTTGGAGATAACCGAGAATCCAGAAACCGGTGAAAATTCCATTTTAATAAAGTTCCGTGAGGGCGACGAATCGGAGTTTTATGACCAGTGGATTTATGCATATGACGGCGGACTTTATGAATATATCGGAAACCCAGGTGATTTGCCGGAAGCGGAATATTCATTTCTGATTATGGAAATAAAAGGGAAGCTTAGAATTGATTATTCAGAAGAAAAAAATTCCGTTACAAATACCTTGATTTATGATTATCAGGGTGAAGAGCGAGAGATTTCACAGACTGTCTATTTACGTAGCGATAATTCTGAAACCTCAAAAACAACATTTGAGGGAAAAATTGCTATTATAACTAATCCAATTTCACAAAATTTTGAGTGGTATACAGCAATTCCAATTATGGATAAATATGGAGAGGACAAGGTAATACATGCCGAATGGTCTTACCAATATTTTAATGATCAGGCACAGCTTGATGTAATAACAGAATTAGCCGCTGACCCGGATATAAAAGCTTTTATCATTAATACTAGTAATCTTCTGCCAAACAGCCCCGCGCTTGAAAAATTAGTTGATACAAGAAAAGATGTATTTGTTGTGTATATTAATCCTTGGTATGATATTGCAAACATGTCCAAACAAGCGGATATTCTCTTAGGAATAGATGAATTGGGTATGGGTCCTGCTATAGTTCGTCAGGCACAAAAACTAGGCGCAAAGACCTTTGTCCATTATTCCTCTGTAAGATATATATCACAAGAACTTCTTCTTTCTACGAGACTAGAACTTATGAGATTAGAATGTGAAAAGTTAGGAATGGAATTTGTTGATGCAACAGAGCTAGATATACGTGAAGTTGGCTTTGCGGTTTCTGAACAGTTTATCCTTGAAGACGTGGCTAAAATGGTTTCGCTATATGGCAAAGACACAGCTTTTTTTAACACGGGTTACTCAAACCGTTTTGGTTTAATTAAAGCTGTTATTGAAAACGGTGGTATTTATCCACAATCCCCCTATTATCCATCTCCTCGTCAGAGTGGTTTAACTTCGGCGATTGATTTAGACTATAACTGGAATAATTGGGATGAAGCACATCCCGATTATAAAGGATTAACTGAAAAGATAACGGAAGCTCTTGCCGAAAAAGATATGCAGGGAAGAATGTCGTCATGGCCTGTTGATATCGAGTTCCTGTTTACGATTTCAAGCGCAGAATATGCGGTTAAATGGATTAACGGCGAGGTTCCTAAGGAAGGAATTGACGTTAATATCCTGAAACAGCTTATGAAGGATTATGCGGGTGTTGATGTCTATCTCACTCCATATAGAGACGAAGCCCCATATACAAAAGATGGAACAGGCGAGTTATTCAACAACTATTTTTTAACGAGAATGGACTACATAACCTTTGAGTAAGGGAGGGCGGTTAATGAGAAAATTTATAAAACGGTTTAAAAACCGTCTTAATAATCAAGAAGGCTTTACTTTATTAGAGGTTATTATTTCTATTGCTATCCTGGCTGTATCAAGCGTTTTCATTCTGGAAATGTTCGTGACCTCAGCAGATGCAAATCTTAGAGCAAAAAGCTATGACACTGCTCTTTCAAAGGCAGTAGCGTTTATTGAAGAATTTAAATCGAGAGAAGAGCCGCCCGAAAATTCCGATATCGAAGAAATAGAGATTTTCTACGACAAAAACTTTATTGAAACAAGTGACCAAAGTTTGGCTTCATACAAAATAACTATGACCACACAAGAAGATACTACACCAAAACAATCCTCGTTTTATACAAGTTCCTGCAAGCTTTTTGGCATATCCGTAACCGCTGTTGATTTAAAAGCGGGGGATGAAAAAAAACTGCTTCTTGAAATAAATTCGGCAAAATATTTTCCTAACTAATTTATTTTTAGTTATAAGAGGTCATTATGAAAATCGCTGATAAA
>CAYLSP010000106.1:0-5521 GCA_964385935.1 uncultured Defluviitaleaceae bacterium | reverse complement strand
TCATACGTCCGAAGCATGATAAACGCAGCGAAAACGAAAGGCTTAAACAAATAAAAATAAGAGCCAGAAAGTATAGAGCCATACGTTTTGTCTTTATATTCCTGCTCTTTTTTGTAACCTTCCGAATTTTCACAATAAAGGCCGAACACGGCACAGACTACAGCCTTAGAGCAGTAAATCAGCTTATAAACAACAGCATTGAAAATAACAAGCCGATTTCCGCTAACAGAGGCGGCATTTTCGATAGGAACAACCGTCCATTTGCTGTGAGTAGGACTGTTTATACCCTTTACGTGGATATTAAAATCCTATCACAGCTTCCTAAAGATACTCAGAAAACAACGCTTGAAGCTCTTAATAAACACCTTGGAATCGACATGTCAACCCTACAGGAATATCTGAGCAAAAATCCTGACGGAACCTTAGTTTATGACACGAACTATAAAGTTCTGGAAAAAGGAATTTCAAGAGAACAAAAGCTTGCAATAGAGGCCGAGGAAGGCATAAGGTGCGTATATTTTGAGGATGATTCTGAGAGAGTTTATTCTATGGACGACCTTGCGCCACAGGTGATTGGATTTACAAGAGGAGATAACAGATGGGGGCTTGAAAAGCAGTATAATGAAGCTCTTTCAGGCACACCGGGACGTATTTTTAGAACATATAATGCCACTGGAAGCGTTGTTACTGAGCGAATACACCCCACTGAAGGTTATTCCCTAATAACCACCATTGATTCAAAAATCCAGAAGCTTGCACAGGATTTGTCGGTAAAATACTGTGAAATGTATAATGCACAAAACGCTTCTGCCATTGTCATGGATCCAAACACAGGTGAAGTTTTTGCAATGGCTCAATATGAGGGTTTCAGTCTTTCAGACCCCTCAGAAATATCAAAAATTACTCCGGAGAAAAAGCTGTTGGAATTATCCACTCTTTCCGAGAAGGAGACTTTTGACGCATTAGATAAAATTTGGACAAACTACAATATAGCTTCAACATTTGAACCCGGCTCCACATTTAAGCCGATAACTGTTGCCATGGCTCTTGAAGAGGGAATTATATCTCGAGATATTAGATTTTATTGTCCGGGAAGCAAGGTTGTTGCCGATCGAACTATCGGTTGCCACAAGAGGAGCGGGCATGGTAACATTTCTCTTGAAGAAGCTCTGGCAGAATCATGCAACGTTGCAATGATGGAAATTGGCGAAAAAGTTGGGCGGGATATATTTTATAAATACCAGAAGGCATTTGGTTATGGCGAAAAAACAGGAATAGACCTGCCCTATGAAACTGACACTGAACACCTTTTGCACAGCCTCAAAGCTCTGAATGTAGTGGAATTGGCGACTTCTTCTTTCGGACAGACCTTTAACGCCACGCCCATTCAGTCAATTACGGCTTTTTCCGCAGTAATTAACGGCGGAAATTTGGTGCAACCTTACATAGTATCTCAGATGGTGGACGAAAATAAAAACGAAGTCTACAGCAATAAGGGCACAGTTGCCAGAAAAGTTATTTCAAAGGCAACTTCTGACTATTTAAGGAAGGCTCTGGAATCTGTTGTAACATCTGGAACAGGAAAGAAGGCGAAAATCCCCGGCTATGCAATTGGCGGAAAAACGGGAACAGGTGAACAGGGCGTTCGCGGCACTGACGTGGTTACGCTTACGTTCATAGCTTACATGCCTGTGGAAAACCCCCAATATATAGCCATGGTGACCATAGATAAGCCTGATCCATATATTGAGGGTCAAACTACCCCTGCCCCCATGATACAGGAGCTTCTTTTGGGGATTATCAAAGAAAAGTCACTAAAGCCTGATTATATTGACGGAGACGTTGTTGACTATTCCGAAAACAATAAGATGTACACTATGGAAAACTTTGTGGGTATGCCATTTGTTGAAGCTGTAAGTATTTGCAACTCAATTGGCTTGAATTATGAGGTTGTGGGCGCAAGCGGCTCTGTCGTAACAAGCCAGTTCCCAAAGGCGGGCTCATTAGTGCCGGAGGGCGCAAAAATTCTTCTTACAATTGCGCCGGAAGAAGGATTTGAGCTTGTGGAAATCCCAGAAATCACTGGTCTGACATTGGAACAGGCCACAGCGATTTTAGAAGCGGCTGGACTTAATTGTTCACCATATGTAAAGCAGGCTGAAGAAATTGAAGACGAAAAAGGGAATGAGCCTGAGCCTCAATCTGATACTACGGTGGAAGAGGAAGATATAGTTTATTTAACCGCCGAGGAACAGATCCCGGGAGCAGGAGTTAAAATTCCAAGAGACTCTCAAATTAGAGTAACTGTTTACAAATAACGTAATACCTCCAGTATAAAATTTCCTGTTTTTGGGATAATATTCTATACTGGAGGTTTGTTAATGGATAAGGATAAAAAGAAAGAAAAAAAGCCAAAGAAGGAAAAGCCCCTTACTGAGAGGGACATCTTGAAATATGAAATCGCGGAAGAATTAGGGCTTTTGGATAAAGTGAACGCAACGGGCTGGAAGTCTCTGACCGCTAAAGAAAGCGGAAGAATTGGCGGCATTATGACGAAACGATGTAAAGAAGCTGCTAAACGCCCTGAATCTGAAATTTAAAGATGTGAGGGAATAATATGATTTATAGCAAGTTCGCATGGGTTTATGACAACTTCATGTCTGATGTGGATTATGATAAATGGGTTAAAAATGTATTGAAAATTTGGCGCAAGTATGGGATTTCTCCCGAACTTGCGCTGGATTTATGCTGCGGAACAGGGAACGTCACGGAGAGACTTCATGATTTGGGTATCAGCATGATTGGCGTTGACATGTCTGTTGACATGTTGATGGTTGCAAAGGAAAAGGCCGACAATTTGGGCAAAGACATTTTGTATATTAATCAGGACATAACAGAACTGGAGCTTTTCGGAACTGTTGACGCTATGGTCTGTTTATGTGACGGAATGAACTATATCCTTGACAAAAAAATGTTCCTAAAAGCTTTTAAAATTTTCAAAAATTATTTGAATCCTGGCGGGATTTTCATATTTGATATGAATACGGAACACAAATTCAAGAATATTTTCTCGAATAATGCTTATTCCTTTAAAAATGAAGATTCCGCTTACATATGGGAAAATTATTACGATGCTAAGTCAAAGAAAAACGAATACAACTTGTCGCTTTTTATTGCAAACAGCGATGAGCCCAGTATTTACGAACGATTTGACGAGGTACATTATGAGCGGGCTTATTCAATAGAAGAAATAAAGGCCCTTGCCGAAAAGGCGGGCCTTGAATTTCTCTTTGTTTATGACGCAAATAGCTTAAAAAGCCCTTCGGCTGAAACTGAAAGATATTTATACGGATTAAGGAATAGGAAAGGCTAGTTTTCTTCTCCTGCTACCTCTTGCTCAGAAACAAGAACTTTATTACCGTCTTCATCCAGTTCAAAAACGGATATGGAATACATTTTAGTTTCGGGGTCATAGGATCTCACTCTGCTTTGTACAAAGACTAAAGAGTTATTTTCGTCAATGGAATAATCCTCTTCAAAATCCTCTGTTTCGCTTATTTTAGTAAACGAGCGGATGATTTTCGCTGTTGAATCGGTTGAAATAGAGGAAAGGGAGCTGAGTTCGTTATTCATGTCAAAATAACCTGTTTCTTTGTTCCATAAATAACAGTTGTAATAAATGTTTGAGTTGCCCTGGAATGACAAAATCAATAAATCCGTATTTCCATCAAAATTAAGGTCGGAGGTTTTCACAAACCAATCTGCATTTTCTTCTGTAACTGATTCAGCATAATATGGAATTTGTTGGGTCAGTTTTTTATTGTCAGTGTCGTCAACGGTATAGATTTTACAAATTCCTCTGTAAAAAATCAGATCAATTTTTGGTGCGTCTGCGCCTAATTTTAAATTAAGTATTTCGGGAATGGCAACGATTTCAGGCAGTGAGTCGGCAGACGAAAAAGCCCCCGTCATGACGTTCATTTCAAAGACCTCTTTTTGGCCACTTACCGCAAAAATTCTCAAAGGAGCAACGGCATTGTTATTCGTGATAAACTCGCCAAAATATATTGAATAACATTGCTTTCCTTCAACATCTGCCGTTCCGTCCAGCATAAAAGCGTAATCTGTATCTTTAGGAAGAGCAGCGTCATCAAGTGGAGCAATTTTTTCAATAAGAACCGTAACTGCCTCTTCTGGGCTAAGAGTTTCCCCTTCTAATTCTGCCTTTTTACCATAGGCGGGTAGTCCCTTTATGGTAAAAAGAGGTTCAGTCTCAGATTGTTGTTGCTGCGGAGCGGGAGTTTCTGTTTGCGCGGGCTCAGTATAAGCTGGACTTGGCGATGGAGACGGAGACGGCGTTTCTGACGTCTTGTCGGAAGTACATGCTGATAACAACACCAGGGAAAGAGCTATAGTAACAAAAAATTTCATTAAATCACCCCACTAAAATTTAGAATCTGTCCCCAATATTGAGGACAGATTCCTAATATCTACTTTCTGTCTATTAATAAAACACTTGATAAGAACTGTGCCGCTTCGCCTCTTGTTGAATTTCCCTTAGGATTAACTTCCCCTTTATAACCAGATATAAGGCCGAGTTTTGTAAGAACTGTGATTGCGTCCTTAGCATCTGAGGAAATCTTGCTTTCGTCGCTATAAGAGACTTTCACATTTGGTATGTTTTTGGGAATCATGTTAAAGACTTTCATGGCCTGATAAGTTATTGAGAACATATCTTCCCTTGTTATTTTATCCTCAGGTCTGAAGGAAGTGCCTTTTATAATGCCAAGCGCCTTAGCCGTGGCGACCTCAGTATAATAATAGGAAGAGGACTTCACGTCAGAAAAGTCGTTAGCGGAATCAATTTTGGCATATCCGTTTAATGCCCGCATAAGAAGCGCAACATAGTCGGCTCTTGTTATATTTGAATCGGGGTCAAATTTTGTATCGGACACGCCGTAAATAATCTTTCTGGCAACCATTTTAGAAACGGCTGCTTCCATCCAAGCGCCTCTTGTATCGTCAAAGGCAGCAGGCTTACTTATGCTTGCATCAAATTTGCCCATAGAGTAAACCCAGGCATAGGCGGTATCATTTTTATGCCAGCTTCTTGCAATCGGTTTATTTCCGGCAGATTTACCGGAGGTGTCAGAAACCTGATGCATAATTACATAATCTGAACTTGAAGCCGCTGCTTTGTAGGGCATTGAAATCAAAATGGGGCTTATATAATTATACCAGTTCACGTCTTTTCCGTCTTGTAAAAGCTTTGCATTCAAGCTTCCGTATTCAAGCGCAACTGTAATGAAGCCTTTTATAGGGTCAACTGAAATATCCGCGCCTTGAAGAAGCTGTTCCTTAGAAAATGTAATACTTCCTATTCCGGTTGAACTAATTGTGATTGCTCCTTCTACATTATCAAGCCAAGAGGGATGGAACACAAAATCAAATTTTGTCATTTCTTTGGTGTTTTAAATATTAAATGTTTTTGGCGTTTCGCTTTTTGTATCACTAAGTCTAT
>CAYLSP010000105.1:0-5534 GCA_964385935.1 uncultured Defluviitaleaceae bacterium | reverse complement strand
GATAATGATTGTGTTTTCTTTTTCAACACGAACAGTCTTAGCTTTGCCAAGCATTTCAAGAGTTGCATCTTTTAATTCATAGCCAAGTTCTTCAGTAATTAAAGTTCCGCCTGTAAGGATAGCGATATCTTCAAGCATAGCCTTTCTTCTGTCGCCAAAACCAGGAGCTTTAACAGCAACACATGTGAAAGCACCTCTTAATTTGTTCAGAATAAGAGTTGTAAGAGCTTCGCCCTCAACATCCTCAGCAACAATAAGAAGTTTTGCAGAAGTTTGAACCACCTGCTCTAAAACAGGGAGAATGTCCTGAATACTGCTGATTTTTTTGTCTGTAATCAAGATATAAGGATTGTCTAAAACAGCAACCATTTTTTCCATATCAGTTGCCATATAAGCGGAGAGATATCCTCTGTCAAACTGCATACCTTCAACCATTTCAAGCTCTGTCTGCATGGTTTTGGATTCTTCAACAGTGATAACGCCGTCGTTTGTAACTTTTTCCATAGCGTCAGCGATCATGTTGCCAACTTCTTCGTCGCCTGCGGAAATAGCTGCAACTTTAGCAATATGATTTTTTCCGTCAACCTTCTGGCTCATGTCATAAATAGCCTTTACAGCCGCGTCTGTGGCCTTTTGCATACCTTTTCTGAGGATTACAGGGTTAGCACCAGCCGCAATGTTTTTAAGCCCTTCCTGAATCATAGCCTGAGCTAAAACGGTTGCTGTTGTTGTTCCGTCACCGGCAACGTCGTTTGTCTTTGTTGCAACTTCTTTAACGATTTGAGCGCCCATGTTTTCAAAAGCGTCCTCAAGTTCGATTTCCTTTGCGATTGTAACGCCATCGTTTGTAATAAGGGGTGTTCCATACTTTTTATCTAAAACTACATTTCTGCCTTTTGGGCCTAAAGTGATTTTAACGGTATCAGCCAGCTTATTAACACCGGTTTCGAGAGCGGCTCTGGCTTCGGTTCCAAACTTAATCATTTTTGCCATTATATTTCCTCCTATTTTTCTCTTTTAATTATTTTTGACCTGATTATTCTACAATAGCCAAAATGTCGCTCTGTTTTACAATTATATATTCTTCATCATTAATTTTAACTTCTGTTCCGGCGTATTTTGAATAGATAACTTTGTCGCCTACTTTAACTTCCATTTTAATTTCTTTTCCGTCTATAACTCCGCCAGGGCCAACCGCTAATACTTCGGCTTGCTGAGGTTTTTCCTTAGACTGGCTTGGCAATACGATTCCTGATTTTGTTTTTTCCTCGGCTTCAAGCTGCTTTATAACTACTCTGTCGCCTAATGGTTTCAAATTCATTGTTCTACCTCCTGAGATTTTATTGTTAGCACTCAATCCAAATGAGTGCTAATATAGTTAATATAATAGTTAAGAAGATTCATATTTGCAACCTTTGTTTTTGAGGATATTCAATTATTTTACTACGTTTTCTAATGCTAACCTCTTTAATTCTAGCATTTACTCCCGATTACACGTTTTTTTAAATTATTTAAAGTAAAACTGCCTAGCGTAGTAAAACAAATATTGCTGAGCATATCCGCCGTATTCGCCGAACAGCTTTTCAGCTTTTTTATGAATCTCAGGGATACTTACGTCCTCCCCCTTAAAATAAAAATGGCTCATAACCCGCTTAACCCATACATCCACAGGAAAAATGTCCCTCCTTCCAAAGGAAAAAAGCAATATACAATCAGAAACCTTATTTCCAATGCCCTTTATGCTCATGAGACTTTCTTTTAAAACGGCCGTTTCTAGCAGGCTAAGCTCATTAATATCCACCTGCCCTGTTGTGACTTTTTCCACTGCATCCATTATGTATTTGGCTCGAAATCCTGTATTACAGGCCATTAATGAAGCTATATCCGCCGAAATAAGCTCATTTGCCGTGGGAAAGTCATAGCAACCCTCAGATATTTCTGTTCCATAGGTCTGAGATATTAGATTAATTATTTTCTTTATGCGCGGTATGTTGTTATTTTGAGAAATTATGAAGGAAATAAGACATTCCCATTTGTCCTGATTCAAAAGCCTAATTCCTGAGCCGTATTCCACCGCATCCCTCATAACAGGGTCGTTTGAAGCTAAAACTTCCTTTATAATAGTATAATTCGTGTCTAAATCAAAATAATTTATCCAAATATCTTCAAATTCCGCCACAGAACATGGATAAAACATTATTTTCGACTCTGTTTCTTCTATATATAAGACACGCCCCATTGCTATTATTTTATATCCCTTTTCAGTCTTTTCAAAGCGGAAACATTGTCCGCATTCCAGGATCTGTGAAATGGAAAAGCTGTCGGCTTCAAATAAAGCTATTCCATTTCCGGCTTGTTCAAAGTGTAGCATAATATCACCCAATTAAATTATACCACGATTATGTTTTCTTTTTATACATAAATGTTCATATTTTTGACATATTTTATTCAATTTTGTTCTGTATACTCTAAAACATAAAATAAACCTACAGGAATAAAGGGGGAAATTAATATGAAGGATTATAATGAATACGAGGATTATAACGAGTATGAGGGATATGTAGATACAGATGTAAATACTGCTTCTGATTTTGCTACAAACGGGGAAGCTGTGGATATAGTTAAGCCTCCTGAAAAAAAGAAAAGATCTAAAAGCTTCAAGGCCGGGGTCGCAGCCTCCCTGGCGGCCTTGATGTTCTTTGCAGGAACAGGGGTAGGGGTTGTAGCAATGAGCAACTTAAACAAGCTCTCAGAAATCATAAAGCAAAACACAGAAGTCAGCGCAGTTTCAAAAACAAATCAAGAATATGTGACAGAATTTCAGATAAGCGCGCCGGATTTAAGCATTGAACAAACTCCTTCCGAAATATCTGGAATACAAGAGTTTTACGGTTCAAGAGTTTCATCAATTCAGGACGAAATTACATATTCGGTGTCAGATGTCTTTAAGAAAGTAGAACATTCCGTCGTCAGTATTAATGTAAAAGGAACTCAAATGACCCGCTTCTTTGGCACAATGGAAACTGAAAGCGCCGGTTCAGGTATAGTTTTCAGTCAGGACAACGATAAAATCTATGTAGTAACAAACTACCACGTAATTGAAAACGCAAACAACGCTACAATCTCCTTTGACGACACAACAAAAATCCCAGCCAGCTATGTAGGCGGACGCTCAGAAGCCGATTTAGCTGTAATAAGCGTCAATAAATCTGATTTAGCGGCAGTTGGAATCAATTCTATAACAGTAGCGAATTTTGCCGATTCAGAAACTATATCCGTTGGAGACTGGGCTATGGCCGTTGGTAACGCCTTTGGCGAAGGAAAATCCGCAACTCTTGGTATAATTTCTGCAACAGGCAAAAACATTTCAGTAAGCGACGGAGTTAATTTAAACGTAATCCAGACAGACGCGGCAATTAATCCCGGAAACAGCGGCGGAGCCCTTGTAAACATGAACGGCGATGTAGTCGGAATCAATACCGCAAAATTCCTTAGCTCTGAGGCTGAAGGAATGGGATATGCAATCCCTTCAAATGAAGCCGAAAAAATTATTCAGGAAATAATGAACACTGGGAAAAAGGCTGGAAAACCATATTTAGGCGTTACAGTCGTTGAAATCACCGATGAAATTAAATCTTATTACAATCTTGTCAGCTACGGACTTTATATTAACTCAATTTCGGCCGGAAGCACAGCTGAATCGGCAGGTCTTAGAACGGGTGATATTATTACAAAGCTCAACGACATCACAGTAACTACCTTTGACGAACTTTCAGCTACTATTGCAAGCATACCAGTTGGAACTAATGTATCTATTGAAGTTGTCCGCACAAACAGAGCGCAAAATTCTACCATCACACTGGAAACCATAATGAAGGGCTATACTGAAGACACAACTAACTTCTAAAAATTTACAAAATGTTCACAAATCGTTCAAAAGTTTGGTGTATCGTATATTACTTTAAACAGAAAAATTGATAAAAAGGGTGTGAAACCTATGGATGAAGAAAATAAAAGCTATTCTGATGCTCTAGACGAAATAATCAGACTGCAAGCAGAGATAAATAAAGATATTTCTAAAATTTCCAAAATTAACCCTTCTGCCCCTAACCTTGATGGAGAGGAACTTTCTAAGCCGATCCATGAGGAGGGGGCGGCTCCTCCCTCCGAGTCCGTCTTGGACTATAGTAAACTCGAACCTGTTGCGGAGACATCGGCAACATTTAGCCCAGCAGAACTTAGGGCTGATTCCATGCCACCAATATCAGAGTTTCCCTCTGACTACGGCTCTTATAATCAATCGGGTTTTTATACCGAAACAGTCAGGGACGACAGAACAAAATATAAAAAAGGACGTTTTAAAAAAGCGGCTGCCTTAGTGGCGATAGCTGGAGTTTGTTTAGGCGTTGGCATAGGCGCGGGATTTGCCTTTTTATCCCCCATTGCTAACCGGCTTAACAATAACAATTCAAATTATGTCCCACAGGAATTTAAATTTGACGAACCCATGAACGCCGTCTTAGAAGCTCAAAAATTGCCGTCTGAGGAAGGCTATGCGGATTTAATTGAAATTATCGAACCGTCGGTTGTAAGTATTTACAGCAAGATGGATAATGTAAGAGGCTTTTATGATTTTAGTAATCCGTCAATGAGTTCAGGCTCAGGTATAATCTTTCATGAAGACGAACAAAAATGCTATATAGCCACAAATGCCCATGTTATAAACGGAATGAATGAGGTGTCAATTTCTGTTTCCTCAGCAGAACTTGTTCCGGCAAAACTTGTGGGAAAAGATGTTTATGCAGATCTGGCCGTTATCTCGATTTTAAAAAGCGATCTTAGAAATGTCGGCATAAATAAAGTGACTATTTCTGGCTTTGGCGATTCAGAAGGAATGAGAGTCGGAGATGTGGTTTTAGCCATAGGAAACGCTTTGGGCGAAGGAAACACCGCAACGAACGGGATTTTATCTGCTAAAGACAAGGAAATAACCACAGAAGGCTCTTTAAGATCACTGCAAGTTATTCAGACAAACGCAGCAATCAACCCTGGTAACAGCGGCGGTCCTCTTATAAATACAAAGGGCGAGATTATAGGAATCACAACAGCTAAGGCATTTGAAACAAAGGTTGAAGGTATGGGATACGCAATTCCCTCCAATATAGCGAAACCCATTTTAGAAGATCTGATGAACTCCACTACGAAGCCGAAACTTGGCATAACTGTCACTACAATGACCGAAGAAATGGCGAAACAGCTTAACCTTCCAACAGCAGGAGCCCTTGTTGAATCTGTAATTGAAAACTCCCCAGCCCAAAAAGCCGGAATTAAGCAGTATGACATTATAACCGGAATAGCCGGAAATCCAGTCTTTTCAACAGAAGACATTGTTTCCGCTCTAAAAGGGCTGAAAATAGGTGATGTTGTGGAAATTAAGCTTATCCGTTCAGGAAAAGAATTTATTACAGTTAACGTTACATTAGATGCGATACAAAATGATGATTTCTAAAATAAGCAATCAAAAAGCGTATGGT
>CAYLSP010000104.1:0-5587 GCA_964385935.1 uncultured Defluviitaleaceae bacterium | reverse complement strand
ATCTGGCAAAAAAGAATAATGGCATTGATAGAGAAACGCTTAGGGATTTAATGATTTTATTGTCCCCGTTTGCTCCACATATGGCGTCTGAATTATGGGAAATTCTTGGTTATACAACGTCAATTTTTAATGAGAAATGGCCGGTCTGTGATGAGACGAAACTGGTTGAGGACACAATTACAATTGCCATCCAGATAAACGGAAAACTGAGAGGTGACGTGGAGATTCCTTCCGACATGCAAAAAGACGATATTATAGCTCTGTCGAAAAAGGAAGTTGAAGAAAAGCTTTCTGGCTTTGAAATTATAAAAGAAATATATGTTCCCGGAAGAATTGTAAACTTTGTGGTAAAACAATCATAATTTACGCTGAAATCAAGTGTTTACTGAACAGTGATTCCGTCATTGTTGAATACAGAAGCGGAAATCAGTGCATAGGTCTTTCAGTTAAACCTTATAATCATTAGTGATAGCCTTAATCTGTCCTCAATACTGAGGACAGATTCTTTTAATACGTACAAGCGGAGTTGACAATAAGGAGTGTTGTGAATGAGCCAGACTAGTTGCTGTACAAACAAGAATTGTTGCTCGGACAGCATGGAAACAGTATCAACCGTTTCGACAACATTGTTGTTCAAGGACATTCTTGGCGCATGTAAAGTACGCTTAGGTATCGGGCGCATGAATTACAAAGTATCGCCAGGCCTATACTCAGTTGGAAAGCCGGACAGTGATTCCCCTGTTTTAGTAAGCGCTAACTACAAACTGACATTCGATACGCTCAGGAAAAATCTCACCGATTTAGACTGTTGGCTGCTGATTCTCGACACAAGGGGTATCAACGTATGGTGCGCAGCTGGAAAGGGCACTTTTGGCACCAATGAGTTAGTGAACCGTATAAAAATGACAAAGCTTTCTGATATTGTAACACATAGAAAGCTGATATTGCCTCAGCTTGGAGCAGTCGGTGTCAGCGCTCATGAGGTAACTAAGCAAACCGGCTTTTTCGTAATTTACGGCCCTGTCCGCGCCAATGACATAAAAGTCTTTTTTGACGAGGGGTTAAAGGCCTCAAAGGAAATGCGCACGGTGAAGTTTACGTTAAAAGATAGGCTTGTATTGACCCCAATGGAATTAATTCCGGCTGTTCAAAAATCCTTGCCCATCCTTGGCGCTTTATTCATTACAAATCAATTTTCTGCCAGATCGTTTGATAAAAAGGATATTAAGGCTTATGCGGGAGCAGTTCTAGCTGGTTCAGTTGTCACGCCTGCATTACTTCCATACATCCCAGGCAGAGCCTTTGCTTTTAAAGGTTGGCTTTTGGGGGCAGGCTGGACTGCCGGATATTTAGGCTTGTCTAAGAGGTTCCAAAAAGGCAATCGACTCCTTTCGACAGGAGAATTGTTGTTATTTCCTGCTGTATCATCGTTTCTTGCCATGAACTTTACAGGCAGTTCCACCTATACATCTCCGTCAGGTGTTAAAAAGGAAATGAAAAGAGCGTTGCCCTTCATTGTCAGCATGGCGTCCATTGGGGGCGCACTGATGCTTATAGTTCATCTTTTTGGCGGGAGGAAAAAGCAATGAAGCATAGATATTTGAAAAATGTCACTACACTTGTTTTGGACGTGGATAAATGCGTAGGCTGCCGTATGTGCGCGGAAGTCTGCCCTCACGGAGTATTTGTTGTGAACGATAGAAAAGCGGAGATAGAGGATAAAGACCTTTGCATGGAGTGCGGCGCTTGTGCAAAAAACTGCCCCGCCAATGCAATTTCCGTAGATACAGGAGTGGGTTGTGCTCATGCCTTTATCATGGCTTGGCTTACCGGCAGCGAGCCAAGCTGCGATTGTTCCGGCGGCAGTAGCGGCTGTTGCTAAGAACCTGTACTCAAATGAGGACAGGTTCAGATTGTGAGACGGGCGAACACAGTTTGCCCCTATTAATTGAATAGAATCTTATTGTGTGCCTATGACGCTGCAGACTTAGCTGCGGCTTTTTTATTTTTTCGCTCATTAAGACTTCTGTATAAGAGTTTTTCAAGTTCCACGATAACTATGGGCATAATGCAAAGCAACGCCACGATACCCCACATGGGAAGACTCAGCGGTATTACTTTGAAAATAACCGAAAGGGGCGGAGACATTATGACCGAGACTTGCAGGGCTATGCCAATAAGGAATGCACCTATTAAAAATTTGTTGTCAAGTATTCCTACGGTAAATATGGACTTTGAGGACTTCATATTAAAGGCGTGTACAAGCTGTGATATGCTGAGGGTGGCAAATGCCATTGTTCTTCCCACTGCTACTGAGCCGGACTGGTCAAAAAACGTACAGCCTACTGCAAAAGCTACAAGAGCCAGCATACCTACCATAGCACCTTCAAGACAAATCCTCTGCCACATTTCTCTTGGGAAAAGCCCTTTTTTAGAGGAATAGGGCTTTTGAGACATAACGTCTTTGTCTGTTTTTTCAAGTCCCAAAGCGATTGCGGGAAGGGAGTCTGTTACTAAATTAACCCACAAAAGCTGTATTGCCAGAAGGGGGGATTCAAATCCCAGAAAAATAGCCATGAAAATTGTAATAATTTCCCCGATATTACTGGAAATCAGGAAGTGAACGGCTTTTCTGATATTTTCAAAAATTCCGCGACCTTCTCTAACGGCATCCACTATTGTTGTAAAATTATCGTCAGCCAAGACCATGTCGGCGGCTGATTTTGCCACATCAGTTCCTGTAACTCCCATGGCGCAGCCGATATCAGCCGCCTTTAAAGCGGGCGCATCGTTAACGCCGTCTCCAGTCATGGCCACAATTGCGCCGTTCTCCTGAAAAGCTTTTACAATCCGCATTTTATGCTCAGGGGAAACTCTTGCATAAACGCTGTAATCGTATATGGATTCCATAAGCTCTTCATCGCTTAGCCTTGAAAGTTCCTCTCCTGTTAAGGATTTATCCCCATCTTTCATAATGCCGGTTTTCCTTGCTATTGCTTCTGCTGTTAAAATATGGTCGCCTGTTACCATAACAGGCTTGATTCCCGCTTTTTGGCAAAGGGCAACGGCCTCAGGGATCTCTTCTCTGGGCGGATCCATCATGCCGCATAGGCCGTAAAATGTCAGCTCTTTTTCAACGGTTAATTCGTTTATTTCGAGGGGAGGGGAATCATGTATCGCAACGGCA
Source organism: uncultured Defluviitaleaceae bacterium (assembly GCA_964385935.1). Classification (GTDB taxonomy): domain Bacteria; phylum Bacillota; class Clostridia; order Lachnospirales; family WRAX01; genus CAYLSP01. The sequence continues at coordinate 2,400 of CAYLSP010000104.1, read as the reverse complement.
ACGCCAATAACTCTCAGTGCCTTTTGCGCCATGCCCTCATGCTCAATTATAATTTTTTTTCTAATTCCTTCGCCCAAAGGCTTTTTTACGCCATCAGACATGTAATGGCTGCATTTTCTGAGCAAAAAATCCGGCGCGCCCTTTGTTACGGTTAGAAAGCCGCCGCTATATCTATGTATTGTTGACATAAGCTTGCGCTTTGAATCAAAGGGTACTTCATACACTCGCCTGTATATCATGTCAACCACATTCTTATTTACTCCAAAATCATATGCCGCTCTTACAAGGGGAGCTTCTGTGGGACTGCCTATCACTGTATCCTGCTCAAGAACGCTGTCGTTGCATATGGTCACATATGTAAGAATTTCGTCTCTTTTTCCAGCTTCACGATATACGCTCTTAAAACCATCCGATATTTCAACAATCTTCATTTTATTTTGTGTAAGTGTGCCGGTCTTGTCTGAGCAAATGACAGTTGCAGAACCGAGAGTTTCAACCGCCGGAAGCTTTCTGATAACGGCGTTTCTTTTTGCCATTCGCTGAACTCCTATGGCAAGCATGATTGTTACTATGGCCGGAAGTCCTTCGGGGATGGCCGCAACGGCAAGGCTTACTGAGGTCATAAACATTTCAAAAGGCGGAATACGCCTTAAAAGCCCCATAAAAAATATTAATGCACAGATACCCAAAGCCCCAAGCCCTAAGATTTTTCCTGTATTGGCAAGCTTTTCTTGAAGGGGTGTTTGGGAAGAATCATCAGTGGAAATGAGTTTTGCAATATGCCCCACTTCCGTATCCATGCCGGTTGAGACAACAATAGCCCGTCCTCGTCCAAAAGTCACGCTGCTGCTGCAAAAAACCATGTTCTTTCTCTCTCCGATGGAATCTCCCACTGCTATGTAATCCGGGTCTTTTTCAACCGGCACGGACTCTCCTGAAAGAGCTGATTCCTCCACTTGCAAGTTATGGCTTTCAATTAGTCTTGCGTCTGCCGGAACAAAATCCCCTGTCTCAAGAATAATTATATCGCCGGGGACGATTTCCTCTGATTTTACTGTGCTTAAATGACCGCCCCTAATTACTTTTACTATGGGAGTTGTTAATTTTTTCAGTGCGGAAATGGACTTTTCGGCTTTGCTCTCCTGAATTAGCCCCAAAATGGCGTTTAGGCTTACAATAAATAAAATTATTATGGGGTCTTCAAAATCTGCATGTCCGCTTAAAAAAGATGTTAAAAAAGAAATTCCCGCCGCGCCTAAAAGCACCAAAACCATGAAGTCATTAAGCTGTAAAAAAAATCGTATCAAAAGCGGAGTTCTTTTCTTCTCCTTTAATTCATTTTTTCCATATTTAAATATTCGCTCTTTAACCTGACTGTCCGAAAGTCCGGATTCTTCAATATCCGGCTTTAATCCAAGCTCTGATATTACAGTGTTTTTTTCTTTTTGCCACCAGTTCATTTGTTAATCACTCCTTGAAGGTTTATATTTAAATTAGGTTTAATGTTAGATTATATTTCTTCGAGACAAGTTTTATGACATAGTTTTTAATAATCCGTTTACAAAGTGGGAATGATTGTATATACTCATATATTAGAAGAAATAGAATAATTTGAAAATAATCGGTTGGAGGAATTGAAATGAGCGAAGATAACGCGATTTTATCCACAGGGAATTTTATACATACGTATATTCAGCAGGACTTAGAGGGCAGGATGACTGATTTAATAACACGTTTTCCTCCCGAACCTAACGGTTATCTGCATATAGGACATGCTAAATCCATTTTGCTTAACTATGGTCTTGCAAAGCATTATGGCGGGAAATTTAATTTAAGATTTGACGATACAAACCCTGCGAAGGAAGACGTGGAGTTTGTAAACGGTATTATAGATGATATAAAATGGCTTGGCGCTAATTGGGACGGAGAAGTTTTTTTCGCTTCTGATTATTTTGAAAAATTTTATGAATGCGCTGTTTCTCTGATTAAGCAGGGGAAAGCATTTGTTTGTGATTTAACGGCCGAGGAAATCAGGCAGTACAGAGGTTCTTTAAGCGCTCCCGGCAAGGAAAGCCCCTATAGAAACCGCTCTATAGAAGAAAATTTGGCGCTTTTTGAAGCGATGAAAAACGGTGAATTCCCCGATGGCTCAAAAACCCTCAGAGCAAAAATTGATATGGCTTCTCCCAATATTAATATGAGGGACCCTGTTATGTATCGTATTGCCAGAATCAGCCACCACAGAACCGGGGACAAGTGGTGCGTCTATCCTATGTATGATTTTGCACACCCACTTGAAGACGCTATTGAAAACATTACACATTCTATTTGCACGCTTGAATTTGAAGATCATAGACCACTCTATGACTGGTATATAAATAATCTTGATTTTGTTGTTAA
>CAYLSP010000103.1:0-5672 GCA_964385935.1 uncultured Defluviitaleaceae bacterium | reverse complement strand
CACTACCTTATGACTATTATAAATATATTTTAACACATAAATTTTAATAAAGATATAGAATTATTATGTCTTTTATGTACATCAATTAAGTTTCTGTTGTAATAACAAAACCCAATTCTTTAAATGCTTTCTCTAGAAGAGATATCCCAGAATCATCAGACTTGTCCCAAATTTTAAAGTAATAATATACAATATTCCATTTTGGAAAATCCTTGGGTAGACTGCGCCATGTACATTTTTCACTCAATACATATAAAACAGCGCAAAATATATCATAAAGGTCATATTTTCGCGGATGTGTTGTTTTTCGGGCTGACTCAAATATATATCTGATTAACTCAAACTGTTGTCTCGATATATCACTAGGATATGACTGCCTCATTTTGTTCCCACACTCCCATTGATAGTTTTTCCAATATTATACACTAATTATCAAAATTAGAAAAGATATATATTCTTCGATTTAGATTCATCTAAGATGGTATATTAAAGCTACATAGTCTTAGCGCATCGCGGTAGTTTTTGCCTGTGCGGGAATCCATTGCTTTTGCAATGCTTTTCCGATATAATATATGTACAGAACAAGCTAGGTCGTGTTCTCACTAATGGAATGGCAAGATTTCCAAGCTTGATTTTTAGCCATTCTAGGAAGAAGTGACGGCGCATAATAGAAAAATTATGCGAGGAGCTTATGACAAAGAATGGCGGAAATCAGCCAAACATTGCCGTTAGCTTTGGGAACGCGCCCTAGTACAAGGTTGCAGTTGAAGCAAGATCTTTCGTTGCCGAATAGGCGGGGAAGACTTTGCTTTAAATAAAAACAAAGGAGAGTATTTATGCAACTAGAAATGTTTATCAACTTCGACGGAAACTGCCGTGAAGCAGTAGAGTTTTACGCAAAGGTATTTAGAACCGAAATTGGTAATCTCATGACCTATAGTGACGCACCGCCTGACCCTAGCTATCCTATATCAGAAGCTGACAAGGACAAGATTATGTACGCCGGTATCCAGTTCGGAAACATGGTGGCGATGTTTATGGACATGCCGTCCGGCGCACCTCTTATCAAGGGCAATAACATCAATCCTACCATTAGCATCGATGACAAGGCAGAAGTTGAGCGCTTGTTCAATGAGCTGAGTGAGGGCGGCAGTGTTGAAATGGAACTTCAAAAAACATTTTTTAGCGAACTTTACGGTATGATAACGGACAAATTCGGCATTTCCTGGCAGATTCTCTACTATACCCGTTAGCAGCAACGACATAAATGAAAACGTTAGATAGATCTGACTTGCTTATCAAAAACGGACTGTGGCATGAAGTGAAATCATAGTAGACAATAAGAATCATGCTCAGCACGCAAATCCGTCGTAGTTTAAATTGCCTTTCTGCCACTAGATTTATGCAGTGTACTTGGAGTTCTTTATTGATGCGACGTGGTTTATTTTATGTAAAGTAAGAATGGAGAGGATTTACAATGAGTTCAGTTTTCAGCTTTGATTCCAAGTCTGAGCTTGTCAAAATGCTGATTGACAATACTCCAATCGCCTATATTATTTTGGATAGGAACTATCGCATTCATTATATAAACGAAAGCTTCGCCAAGCTTCGTAAGCTTGACATGGATGTCACTATAGGTGACAGATGCTACAATATCTCAAACGGTGGCGTTCGCTGTCAAAACTGTGCCGTAGCCCAGGCACTTGAAACTGGCAAAAAAGCGTTTGTTTCTCGTAAGGACATCCTGCCGGACGGCACGGTGAGGTTTATTGATGATTATGCTATACCGTTGCAGTTTAGTGAGCAGGGCGAGGTGGAATATGTTCTTGAAATCATGATCAACCGCACGCAGGAAATGCTTGCACGAGAGCAAAAAAACAAGGATTATGATGAGATACTCGCTATCCTAACAACACTGTTGGAGGCTAAAGACAGTTATACGGCGGCCCATTCTGACAATGTCCGCAGGCTATCTCTAAACCTTGCTAGGGCTATGGGACTTCCGCCTGATGGCGTGTTTGAAATCTCGGTAGCCGCCAGTTTGCACGATATCGGTAAGATAAATATCCCCGATTCCATTATTAACAAGCCGGGCGGCTTGACAGACTGGGAATTTTCTGTCATTAAGAAACATCCTATAGCATCATATCAAATGTTAGAGGGGCTTTCCAGCTTTGGAAAGATTCGGGACATTGCTCTTCACCATCATGAGCGTGTGGACGGCCGTGGATACCCAGACGGACTAGTCGGGGATGAACTTACAATTGGCTCAAAGATTATTGCGGTTGCTGACACCTACGATGCTATAACGACTACGCGCTCCTACCGAAAGGCATTGACACATGAGTATGCTCTTGATGAGATAATGCGTGTTGCTGGTACGCAGCTTGATAAAACAGTTGCAGAAACCTTTGTCAATATGGACTTTAGCAACCTGACAGATGTGTTGTATGACTCATACGAAAACAAAACTATAAAACCTATAGAGCGCATTCTCAAGCAGCATACAAGTTCACAAAGTATGCCATATGATGAATTGCCAAAATCAGAGATAAATCAGGAACTTTTATTAAACGAGATTTTTAACAATACCCCTTGCGGATACATTCTGATGGACAAGAACCGCAAAGTGCTTTTCGCCAGTGATTATTTTCTGGGCTATATGGGCCTTGCGAAAGAAAATGTTATTGGCCGGGCATGTTATGAAGCCGGAGGCATTGGCGCAACCCCATGTGAAAACTGCTCCATAGAACGTGCTCTTTTAAGCGGAAAAACAGAGTATATGCGGCAGGAACAGTTCACGGGCAACGGACGAAAAATATTTGATCTATACGGAGTTCCACTTGTGGAGGTAGATGGCAGCATAGACTATGTCATAGAAATTGTAATCGACCGTACAGACGAAGTACTGATGGAGCGTACTCGTGAGCAGGACTTTAGAAAGCTTATTGATATATTGGGTGAGCTATTTAATAGACAGAAAGATGAGATCCCCGAGAAAAAGCTGTCTGATCAAATCATTGTCCTGAGAAGGCGACTCAACACATTGCTTAATAAAAAAGTTTTATAATTGTACAACATCCCCATGGATCTATAATAAGCCGTCCATGGGGATGTTGTTGTGAATGTTCTAAGCTACAAAAATAACTTATAAATTTTCGACTATTTCAAGATTCAATAATTCACAAAAATTTGAAATAATCATATCGGCGGCGCTAATGTCCTGTTCTCCTGAGGTTGGGTTTTTATAGCCTATACACTTCATACTAGCGGCCTTCGCGGCTTTTACCCCGTTTTTTGAATCCTCGATAACAATACAATTTTTAGGGTTCTCTCCTAAAGCTTTTGCTGCCTTTAAGAAAATATCAGGGTTTGGCTTCCCTCTTTCAACGGTTTCACCACTGACTATGTTGTCAAAATAATGAACTAAACCGATTTTTGTAAGAAGGTCGTTTATGAATTTTTTTGAAGATGACGAAGCAAGAACAAACTTTATGCCGCGTTCTTTCAATATCGAAAGAAATTCTTCGCTGTTATCTGTAGCTTTAAGGTCATAATCATAAATAATATCAGAAGCCGAGTCTTTATGAATCTCGATCATCTCATCAACGGATTTGTCTATCTTAAAGTCTTTTATATACTTTGTCCATCTGTCACGGCTTGACATTCCGGCATATCTTACTACATCATCATGTTCAAACTTTACGCCGCATTTTCTTAATGTTCTGCGGTCGGCCTCGAAATGAGCAGGCTGGCTGTCACACAGAACTCCGTCCATATCAAAAATTATACTAAACATATTTTTTTAACGTTTCCGCCATGTCGGTTTTTTCCCATGGCACATTTAAGTCATCCCGCCCGAAGTGACCGTATGCGGCAACTTGCTTATATATTGGGCGTCTTAAATCAAATTTATCAATAATCGCGGAGGGTCTGAAATCAAAATTCTCCATAACGATTTCAGTTATTTTTTCATCGGGCAAGAGACCTGTCCCAAAAGTATTTATTGAGACAGAAACCGGATTAGCCACGCCTATAACATAGGCCAGTTCTATCTCACATTTTTTAGCCATTCCGGACGCAACTATATTTTTTGCCGTATAACGCGCCATATATGCGCCTGAACGGTCTACCTTAGTGGGGTCTTTCCCTGAAAAACAGCCGCCGCCGTGGCTTGCATATCCGCCGTAGGTGTCAACAATTATTTTTCTTCCTGTCAATCCGCAATCCCCCTGTGGCCCGCCGATTACAAAGCGTCCTGTGGGATTTACAAAGTATTTTGTTTCGCTTGTTAACAAATGGCTCGGAATTACTTCTTTTATTACTTTCTCGATAATATCAGACTCAATTTTATCGTGACTAATTTCTGAATCATGTTGGCTGGAAATAACAACTGCTGTAACGGCCTTTGGAACATTATCTTCATATAACACTGTTACTTGAGATTTTCCGTCTGGACGAAGATACGGAAGAACCCCTGTCTTTCTAACATCTGAAAGCTTTTTTGTTAATTTGTGAGCCAAATAAATAGGCATTGGCATAAGAGTATCCGTTTCGTCACAGGCAAAACCAAACATCATGCCCTGATCACCTGCGCCAAATGAGTGATCCTCTTCACCGACTCTGCTCTCAAAGGAATTATCAACGCCCTTTGCAATATCAGGAGATTGTCCCTTCAAAGAAGTCAACACAGCGCAAGTTTCGCAGTCAAATCCGTATTTTGCGCGGTTATAACCGATATCCCGAACAATATCCCTAACAATGTGCTCAATCTCAACATAGCAGTCTGTTGTAATTTCTCCGGCCACAAACACAACTCCTGTGGTAGCGATAACTTCGCAAGCTACTCTGGCATTTCTGTCCTTTTCCAAAATAGCGTCCAAAATACCATCCGAAATTTGGTCGCACATTTTATCAGGATGTCCTTCAGTTACTGATTCGGAAGTAAATAATTTTTTAGACACAGAACCTCTCCTTTATACAATAATTCATAGTTACAAGAAGTTAATTGTACTATTATTCATTAACTATGTCAAATGGGTCCAAAAATTATGCAATGCTAATTATCTTCTAAATTTAGAATTCAAAAGTTCTCTATTTTTTAGTTTACGCAGTGCATATTTACGGATATCTCTATAGCTGTCATATTTGCATTCTTCAAGTATTTCGGGCAATAATGCTTTTCGTTCCCCTAGTTTAAGTATTGCGTGATATCGACAGAAAGAGCATAAAGAACTGTTGTAAATATAATAAAGCACATCATTAGGAACCCTTGTGCGATTTCCTTTACTAAACAAGGAGAGTAAATGTGTAACAACACTGTGCCATTGAGTATTATCTGAATATGTTACTTTCATTTTCCCCAATGCATACATTAAGGTATCTTTATCTGACTTTTTATAATTCGTAGAAAGCATACAAATAGCATTGTTAATATGCTCTTGTTTTTGCAACAGGTCAAGTGCAAAGTTACGCACATGCTCGCTTTTTACATTTTCAAGCACTATTAAAGAAATTTCTTTTAAATCCTTGTTATCTGAAAAGGTATATTCTATAAGAGGTATAGCCGAATTGCAAAAGGGTGAGATATTACTTTTAAACACAGAAAGCATTGCTATTTTCCTAGTTATATCATTTTCAAGTAATATTGCATCAGCCATTTTTTGTTTTTC
>CAYLSP010000102.1:0-5736 GCA_964385935.1 uncultured Defluviitaleaceae bacterium | reverse complement strand
TATTGCTCCTGCAGTGTATATTAATCCGCCGCCTAAAAGAAGCATAATCCCTCCGACTGAGATAGAATTTACGAGAGGAACAAATGCTATTACGACAATCCATCCCATAACGAGATAAATCAAAGTGGAAAGCCATCTTGGCGCATTAATCCATAATGCTTTTAAAACTATTCCCAATACTGCAATAACCCAGATTAGAATAAGGAGTGTCCATCCCCATGCCCCGCTCAAGGGAATTAAGCATATGGGGGTATAAGTTCCCGCAATTAACACGAAAATCATCATATGATCAATTCGCCTAAGAATAGTGCAAGCTTTTTCACCTGTGGGAAGCATGTGATAAACGGCGCTGGCGGTATAAAGCAAAAATAACGCGCACCCAAAAACGGCAAAGGAAATTACATGCCAAATGGTGGCGTATTTACTGGCCTGTATAATCAGCATAATGGTGCATGGAATTGAAAGCAATGCGCCTAAAAGATGAGTTAAGCCGCTTACTGGATCTTTTAATTTTGAAAACATATCAACATCTCCTTTTTATAACCTTGAATATAAACACATTTATTTTGATATATAGTTTTTAAAACTACATATTGTTATTATAACATAGTTATTTCTTTATGCAAGAGTTTCTTTTAAAATATTTTGCGCCCTCATTATGCTTATTATACTAAAAGGACAGAAAAATCGAGTGGTTATTTTTTATGTGATTTATACAGCGTGTTGATATGATTATTTTAATATGGTATACTTAAATCTAATTATGAATGGATGGTGTGCTATAATCTATGATTAGCCTGTTTTATGATGTTTTCAACTATTTCAACATATCTGATAACGACACACAGACAATTTTGGAGGTTTTATTTTTTGCCTGTGTCTTTTGTCTTATGCTAAGGATTATTGTATTTTTAAATTATCGAGCTCATATTTCGATTCTACCATGGCGCAGTAAAAAAATAAAAAGTGAACGAGATTTAGAAGAACTCAGTACAAAAAGAACCTTTTTATCTAGGATAATAAATGATTACACTGCCTTTAAGGGTCGTGAAGTTGGAGCGATAAGTGTTCGAGCCATAGCCGAGAAACATATTAATAGGCTTAATTTTTTGGGTATACCTTTTGGGGCTGTGGAACGCTTTGTTTCTACGTTTGAATGGGGCTTCTTGATTTGCGGCGGGTTGTTTGTTCTGATTTCTGATAACAAATTGCCCATTTTCGTTTTAATTGCAATTGCATACGGTATTTTAAAGCTTTCGTCACTGTTATTTGATATTAGAAATTGTCGGGAGATATTATTGAATAATGTTATTTGCTATATAGACAAAGAAATTTCTCAATACTTTGCCACTGACACCATGTCGGCAGTTTTGGCGCTTAAAAATGAAATAAAATTGAGTTTGGATCATCAGACCGCTAATCTTTCAGGTGCAATTTCGGCAATGGGAATAAGGAACGAAGAAAACTTTAAAGCCGCTTTTGACAGAATCGTGAAAATATGCGCCGAAGCAATGGAGGCCTATAAATCATTCCCATTAATTATAAGCTCTTCCGCTGACAAAATAGCTCAAAATACTGATACACTCAATGAAACACTTAGCATTTTAAAAGAAAGTTCCGAAAAATATATAGGGAGTATATCAAGCCAGCAAAAGGAGCTTACACTTCATCTTAACAAATTAAATGAACTGACGGAATACCTAAAGCAGTCGGCTGATTTCTCCACTGCAAAGGGATCAGGAATTGAGCAGGAGCTTGCCTATATCAGACTTAACCAGCAGACACTTTCCGAAACTCTCGTGCAATTTGAACTTGCTTTAAAGGAGACTACATCGGGAATAGGTGACGGATTAGGAAAAATTATTGATTTCCATGTTGATGAGGGATATAAGCGTCTCAGCGACGGTCTAATAGAGGATTTTTCAAGAATAATTGCCGGAAACGAACAACTGATTGAGCGTCTTTCTGAATTCTTTGGCGAATTGAAAAGCCATTATGACAGTCAGGCTCTTGGGGTTATTGGTTTGAAAGAACAAATTGATTTGAACTTTGAAACAATGAAGAAAAAATTGGATAATTTAATATAGAGAGAATTTTATATTAGGGGAAAGGGTGGTAAAATGGCTCGTCTCGATCAATTTGAATATCCATTGCCTGTTGTTTCGGCCGATGTTGATAAAATTGAAATCGAAACCTCTGGGAACTGCAGCGGCTCATTCTCCATCCGCAATATGGGGGGAGGGACTCTTTCGGGTCAAATAACATCAAATTCCCGCTGTGTAAGATTTGTCCCTGAATATTTTAATAAAAACAGAGAAGATATAAAATATTTTATAAATCTCGATGTTTATAAAAAAGGGGATGTTATACAGACATCAACCCTTATAAAATCAAATGGTGGAGAGGTTATAATCCCCATCACAATTAATGTAACTCCACCTGAAATAAAGCTTTCTGACGGACACAAAATCGTAGATATCAATGATTTTTATAAATATTATTTAGACCTTCCGGGAATGGCGGCGGCACTGTTTTTTAAAGAGGAATTCAGAGAATGGCTGATAAATATAGGCTTTTCTCAAATCGAACTCTATGACCTTTTTTTAGGAGATTCAGAAAAAGAGCGGGCTGTAGACAATTTTTTGATTCTTGCCGGATTAAAAAAGAAAGCAGAAATTATTATATGCGACAAAAATGTCGATGTTTTAATTGAACCGGGCGAAAAAAGTATTCTCACTGGGGAAATTCAATTTTTGAGGACATGCCCCGGTTTTATCAAAGGAAGTCTCTTTGTCCCAAAAGGTTGTAACTTTATAACATTTTCACAAATATTAATAAGTTCAAAGGATTTTGCCGCTTTAGACAGAATATCTGTTAATTATTTTATAGACCCCTCAAAAATAAGAGACTATAATACCACCAGCAAAATATTATTAAAAACGGATACAGAGCAATATTTCTATATAAATACGGTTTTTAAACAGCTTTTTAAAGTCAGTGTGTCTAAGGAAACTTTCAAATTTGAGGACGAGGGATTTTTAGTTGTGGAAAGCCATTTCGGAAGAGACTTGCTTCTGGATGTTTCTGCGTCAGAGCCTTATGTGAAGTTTGAAGGGAAAAAATATTATGTCCCTTCTGTAGCAAAAATCCCCTTCCATGTAAGGGTAACAAAATTTCAGGCCGCTTCCGCTTTCTATAAAAAACAGCCTTCTGTCACTGTATTTATAAGTGTTAAAACTATTGTGAATGACAGAGTTTATGAAAAGCGAATCCCGGTTTCAATAAGCGGACTGCCGGAGTCTTAGAGCTGAGAGGGAACATGGAAAATAATTGTCTTAATAAAATTAAATTATTAGCTAAAATATTTGAAAATGATAAAAAAACGGATAGTTGCGCTGCTCTGTCAATGCGCTATTATCTTGCCTATTATGCAACAAAAAAACCTGAGCATTTACAACAGGCCTTAAATGTGAACTCTTCGGGCTTGTCCTTAAATTCAGGGAATTTACAGCTTTTTTATCTCAGCATTTTCTTAAACATGGAAATGGGGAATTTGGATATAGCCAAAGGCCTCATGGACAAGCTCAAACCTTATCGCAACAGTTTTAAAGCTAACAGCCCATTTGACTACGGAGTGACCCTTTTTTTTCAGAGCCTTTATGAATCCGAAAAAGAAAGATTTTTTGTGCAAAAAAAAGGATTAACCCAACTTCTTGCTTATAATGACGATAAGGATGTCAGGGATCTGGACGTTCTTATCGCCGCATTGTTCGTCAAATATGAGGATTTTGACAGGGCGGCGGAATTTGCGGCATACGCATATTTAAAAGGCTCAAGGAGCATGTTTTTATATATTGTTCTGGCCGAAATATTTAATCAGTCAGAAACATTTTACGAATGTTTATATCCCGTTACAAATGTTTTTTTAAGGTGGGCTTATGCAAACGGAATAGACGTTTCTCTTTTTATAGGCAGACAAGCCCATTTATTGCCACAGTTCTTTGTGGATGATATTGAAATTTATATAAATGTTTATAAAAAATGGAATGTTGGAGCGCTACTTGGTGAGTTGTGTCAATACTTTATTTCTCAGGGAGATTTGTCTGAAAACTCACTAGAGCTTTACCGTGAAGCCGATGCGAAACAGTTTGAAATTCCATATCTGAACGAAAATTTAATAAAAGCTGCTCACCGAAATAAATCTGAAAATGTAACAAGGTTTAACCTGGTCAGATATATTCAGGACTATGGAGTTGAAATTGACTTTTATTTAAAGCCTTTTGTTTATCACCTCCTTCTTATCAACGGTGTAGATTTGCCTGATAGTGTGGAGGATCAGATTAAGCAGTTTTCTGTTTATTGCATTGAAAACAGGTTTATAGGGCGATATTACAATACCCTGTATAAATATGTAATTGAAAACTTGTCGGATGATAAAGCGGTTTCCGATTATGTGGAAAAAGCTCAGGACATTATATTGCAAACTCTTTTTGACTATGAAATTTTTATTTCGGATAAGAGAGTAAGAAGCCTTTGGGTCTTTGAAAAAGAGAAAAGGCAAATGGACAAGTACAAAGTGGAGGAGGGAAAGGCGAAAATTCGGGCAGTTTCGGATGAATTTGTTTATTACTGTTTTGATGAAAGCATGAACTTTCTTCCCAATTCGCCAAAGTCCGAAATAAAAATTGTCAAAATGGTTGAAAATGCCGGAATAGGTCTTTATACCAGATTTTATAACAAAAATATTGTGTCAACTGAATTGCTAATTATTTTGTCTAATTATTATTTGGGTCTTGAAGGAATAAAGGGCGACGCTATTGACATTTTTAAAAGGGCAGCAAGAGATCCCAATATTTCCGCTAAGCTGAAAAACAGGATTATGGCGGCATTAGGTTATGCCTATGCAATGGACGGAGATGATTTGAAGGCTGTTTCCTATTTCAGTGAAGTTGATGAAAACGATTTAGAAGACATTTTTATTGACAAAATGCTTTTGAGCCTGATTAATACGAAAAATTATCGTCAGGCAGTTAATTTAGTTTTCAAAAAGACCGAATGTATATCCGAAAGAAGCCTGTTTTTTGCCCTAAAACAGATTTCTAAGCAGGAAATATACGATGCCGAGGTGGCAACTGCCGCCTACGAACTCATTTTAAAGGGCAGATATGATAAAGCGCTATTAAGAATTGTTTTGGAGCATTATAACGGCTCTTTAGAGGAATGGGAAGCTTTAGCCCAGTCCCTTGCGGCTATGTCGGTTTCGGAACTGAGCCTTGACGAAATTATTTTAAGTGACGCTGTATTTATGCATAAACCCGACAAGGGAGTTCTGAAAATATTTTTAAGGATGGCAGAATTAAAGGAAGACAGCCCCGTTTGTAATGACTTTGCCATGTATTTGGCATATGAGGTCATTATAAATGAAATGAAGCTGCCCTTTGAAGTAATTGATGCCATGGAAAAGCTCTATTTGAAAAATCAGGAGAAATTCCTGGCTTTCGCGCTGTGTCTTAATTATATTAATCATAAGATAATTACCGCTCATTCCAACTTTATAACTAAAAAGGCGTTAAAAGTCTCTGAGGAAGAGGACATAATATTTCCTGCTTTTAAGCAAATAAAAGACAAAAGCATATTGACGCCGTATATAGAGAAAAATCAGCCTTTTATTTACCGCAGTCATCCCGAGCGAAAAGTTTTTCTGTATTATAAAACCGATTCGGATGATTATTTATG
>CAYLSP010000101.1:0-5746 GCA_964385935.1 uncultured Defluviitaleaceae bacterium | reverse complement strand
AAAGACACAATTCATGCTATTTTTTTGCGTTCTTGTACTGGTTAAGCAAATATTCCTCTTTGTAGGAGAGGACTTTTGGTATGTAGTTAATAGTTTCGTCGAATGGTGGTACCCCATTGTATTTATATACGCTACCGGGGCCCGCATTGTATGCTGCAAGAGCTAATTTTTCGTCACCGTTAAATTTATTAAGCATTTGACCGAGGAAATTAACGCCGCCGTCAATGTTTTGGCGGATATCGAATGGATTTTGAACACCAAGACTTTTCGCGGTATCAGGCATAAGCTGCATAAGACCCATTGCTCCGGCTGAAGAAACTGAATTTTTGTTATATGAACTTTCCTGCATTATAACGGCTTTAATAAGTGCTTCGTCAACGCCGTATTTTTTTGACGATTCATTAATTGCTTCCGAGATAACTTTGCTATCTGAGCTGTCTTTACCCATTTTTTCTCTTAAATAAGCGGCAAAAGATTTTACATTATCCAATTCATTCAAAGTATTCATGGACGCTCGGGGCGTTCTTGAAAAATTAATGTCATATGGTATTTTAGACTGTATCCGTGACATAATGTCATTAAGAACCGCGTCTGGCGTTATGCCGTTAATCATAGAAACACCTCTTTTATTATATGCAGTCTTATGTTATAATAATATTCGGCAAATTACAACGATTTCATTAGATTTAAATAAAAAATATCAGGTGATAATGAATATATCAGAAATGGGAAAATTATGAATGATAAAACTCTGAAAGTTCTTGAATTTGATAAAATTTTAAATATGCTCCAAGAAAAGGCTGTCTCAAAAATGGGGAAAGAAATGGCTGCAAACTTACGTCCGTCAGTCTTTTTGTCCGAAATTACGGACAACCTTCAAGAGACGACAGAAGCCGTTAAAATGATATTCAAAAAAGGGCAGCTTCCTTTGGGCGGAATAAAGGATATAAGGTCTTCCCTTAAACGGGCGGCAATCGGTGGCGTTCTTTCTGTGTCAGAGCTTATGCATGTTGGAGAATTTCTGTATGTCTGCCGAAAGGTTTCTAAATATGCTCAAAACGATTCAAAGCGGGAATACTATGACAGGCTTGACCCTATGTTTGATAGCATTGCTGTTATAACAAGCCTTGAGACAGAAATTAACAGATGCATTATAAATGAAAATGAAATAGCGGACGATGCTTCCCCTGCTCTTAGGACAATCAGAAACGGCATAAAAACCTCTAACAGTAAAATTAACGAACATTTAAACAGCATAATCCATTCATCAACATACAAAAACATGCTTCAAGACCCGGTTATAACCATCAGAAACGGACGTTACTGTGTGCCAGTTAAAGCGGAGCACAGAAACAGTTTTTCAGGCATGATTCACGACCAGTCATCAACAGGCGCCACGCTTTTTATGGAGCCTATTTCTGTTGTCAATTTGAACAACAAAATTAAAGAGTTAACTGCTGAGGAAGGCGAAGAAATAAACAGGATTTTGTCAAAGCTTTCCGGGTTAACAGCCGAGCAGGAGCCAGTTTTAAGCGCAAATTTGAACGTTTTGACACATCTGGACTTTGTGTTTGCAAAAGGCGAGCTGTCCATTTCTATGGGCGCAACTGAGCCTATCATGAATACAAAGGGCGTAATTAATATCATGAAAGGCAGACATCCGCTTTTGAGCAAAGACATTGTTGTGCCAATCGACGTTTATTTAGGTGATAAATTCAGAACCCTGTTAATTACTGGCCCTAACACCGGCGGAAAAACCGTCTCTCTTAAAACAGTGGGGCTTTTCACTATAATGGGACAGGCGGGGCTTCATATCCCGGCGCTTGACAATTCTAAGCTGGCTGTTTTTGATAATGTTTTTGCTGATATTGGGGACGAACAGAGCATTGAACAGAGTCTTTCAACATTTTCGGGACATATGAAAAATATCGTCAGTATTCTTTCGGAGATCACTGAAAACTCCCTTGTTCTTCTTGACGAATTGGGAGCGGGAACTGATCCGACAGAGGGAGCGGCTCTTGCAATCGCTATTGTGTCATATCTTTTCGATATTGGCGCAAGAACGGCCGTAACAACTCATTACAGCGAATTGAAGGTTTACGCCTTGAGCACGGAGGGTGTTGAAAACGCCTCCTGCGAATTTGATGTAGAGACCCTGCGGCCAACCTACAGGCTTTTAACAGGCATACCGGGAAAGAGCAACGCCTTTGCCATCTCTAAGCGGCTTGGGCTTCCCGACCATATTATAAGCGCGGCAAAAGAAGCTTTAAGCCATGAGGACGAGCGTTTTGAGGATGTTATAACAGACCTTGAAATAAGTAAAAAGTCCGTAATAATTGAGCAGGAAAGAGCCAGCCAGTTCAGGCGGGACGCTGAAAAGCTTAAAGCAGATTATGAAAAACAAAAGGAAAAGCTTGATGCAAAGCGGGAAAAACTTCTTGCTGATGCGAAAAAAGAAGCGCGAATGTTGCTTGAAGACGCGAAATCCGAGGCTGATAAAATTCTTAAAGAAATTCAAAAATTATATAGCGCGAAAGCGTCTTATAGGGAAATTGATGAAAAGAGAATAGAATTAAAACGGAAACTAGATAGCATAAATGCGGATATTCAGGACAGTGCGCCAAAGAAGGAAATCCGCCCGGTTACGAGAGCCCTTGTTCCCGGCGATAAGGTTTTTATTCATTCGATGGAGCAGACTGGATCGGTTCTGAGTTCACCTGATAACAGCGGGAAATTTATGGTTCAGCTTGGCATAATGAAAGTCAGCGTAAACTTGAAGGACGTTTCGCTTGACGAAACAGAAGAGAAGGAAATAAAACATAAAATTAGCGCAACGGGTGCAAAGGCGAAAAAGGCTTTAAACATCTCATCTGAGCTGGATTTGCGTGGACTAATGGTTACGGAAGCCATTGCAAAGACGGAAAAATATCTAGACGATGCTTATTTAGCCAACATGGGGCAGGTGGGAATCATTCACGGAAAGGGCACAGGCGCACTCCGTTCTGCAATACAGTCCTATTTGAAAGGCCATCCCCATGTGAAATCCTTCCGTTTCGGGGGATTCGGCGAGGGAGATTTAGGAGTCACTATTGTTGAGTTAAAACAATAAGGGGGTAATGATATGTCCCAAAAAACAAAGGTTCTAGTTGTTGATGATGATAAACACATTGCCGAGCTTATATCGCTTTATCTTAATAAAGAAGGCTATGAAACAAAAGAGGTTTATAATGGGAGAATAGCTGTTGAAGAGTTTTCGTCCTATTCGCCCCATATTGTTATACTTGATTTGATGCTGCCCGAAATGGATGGCTATCAGGTTTGCGGCGAGATAAGGAAAATAAGCGCAGTGCCGGTTATTATGCTGACGGCTAAGGGGGAAACCTTTGACAAGGTGCTTGGTCTTGAACTGGGGGCCGACGACTACATGGTAAAGCCCTTTGACCCGAAAGAATTGATAGCAAGAATAAAAGCGGTTTTGCGCCGGTATGAAAAAAAGGACTCTGGAGATAAGCAGAAGGCCATTGTTTTTCCTAATTTGACAATTAATCCAACAACCTACACCGTTAGTTATCACGGAGACACGCTGGATTTTCCGCCTAAAGAATTTGAACTTCTCTATTATCTTGCCTCAAACCCCAACAGGGTTTTTACAAGAGAACAGCTCCTTGACAGAATTTGGGGTTATGAGTTTATGGGCGACACAAGGACAGTTGACGTGCATGTTAAGCGTATAAGAGAAAAGATGACAAGAGACGATAGTTTTGGGCTAAAGACGGTTTGGGGTGTTGGCTATAAGTTCGATTCGGGTTCAGTGAAATGACCATATAAATCCGCAAGGAGGGGAAAAATTGCTTAAAACCATTTTCAGAAAACAGATTGTTGCTTATTTAAGCGCGCTTATTATAAGCTTTGTTTTCCTCGGGATTGTCTTGTCGTCTGTATTCTCTTCATATCTGGTTAACCAGAAAAGGGTTCTTTTAACTGAGCAATGTGAACGTATCGCTCAAATTTATACCCAATACCAATTTTTATATGCCGAAAATTTCTCGGACAGAACCCTTCAAATTGAACGTGTAAACATGAGGACGAGACTCTCTAAAGAGCTTGATTCCATGCAGATGTATATGAACGCTAACTGCTTTTTTACTGATAAAAATATGAAGGTTGTTTTGCCTTCTGAGGAAATAGATTTTTTGTACGGTGAAAAAATTACGGAGGAAACGCTGAAAACTGTGCTGCAAAGGGAGATCCCTATTTATCGGGGGACTCTTTCAGGATATTTTACAGATACTCAAATGATTATTGGATACCCCATTATTGTGGGCGAAAATGTTGTGGGGGCAGCTTTTGTGTCTGCGCCTATGGATGATGTTAATAAAACTATAAAAGATATGATAGTCATGACGCTTCTGACTCTTACGGTATCAGCAGTTGTGGCCTTTATAATGGTTTATGCTATGTCCATGACCATAACAAAGCCGATTTTGAAAATGAATGAACACGCTAAGGTTATCGCCTCTGGGGATTTTGAAAAACGCCTTTATGTAAAAAGCAACGATGAAGTGGGGCAATTGGCAGAATCATTTAACAACATGGCTGAAAGCCTTCAAAATCAGGAGGAAACAAGACGCGCCTTTATTTCAAATATTTCTCATGATTTAAGGTCGCCGTTGACCTCTATGACAGGTTTTTTAAAGGCAATTTTGGACGGCACTGTTCCCCCTGAGAAACAAAACCATTATCTGGCCATAGTTCTTGATGAATCAGAGCGGCTTAGCAATCTTGCAAATGACCTTCTGGATTTAAATAAAATCAGGACTTTAGATATAGAGCTTGATATTTCTAGATTTGACTTAAACGAGCTTATAAGAAAAACCGTACTTATGTTTGAAAATAGAGTGACTGAAAAAAATATAAATATGGTGGTTAATTTTGCCAACAACACGGATTATGTCCGGGCTGACTATGATAAAATCCAGCGGGTGGTCTATAATCTAATGGACAACGCCGTTAAATTCAGCAGGGAAAACGGCGAAATTTCTGTTGAAACAACAGACGTAGACGGCGCTATTTCTGTGTCTGTGAAGGATAACGGAATAGGAATAAAAAAAGAGGATCAAAAAAAGATATTTGACAGGTTTTATAAAGGCGACACGTCCCGAGGTGAATATACAAAGGGCAGCGGCCTTGGTCTTTCCATTGTCAGGGAATTCATTAAGGCTCACGGAGGACAGCTTAGGGTTATAAGCGAGTTGGATAAGGGAAGCGAATTTATATTTACGCTTAAATCTGAGGATCAGCAATAAGGTCTAAAAAACAACTGGTATTTTTTTGTAAAAGGTGTTACAATTAAATGGATTGTGAGAAAATTATTAAAGGCAGGTAGATATGTTTAAAAACGTAATTTTAAAAATCAGCGGCGAGTCTCTTTCAAGAAAGACAGAGGAACTTCATGATGAAAATATGATTTCAAACCTGATTAGTCAAATTCTTAAAATAAAGGAAAAAGGCGTGCTCTTGTCTATTGTTGTTGGAGGCGGAAATATCTGGCGTGGCAGAGACGACGGCTCAGGAATCGAAAAAGCCGCTTCTCATCAAATCGGCATGTTGGCCTCCGTTATGAACGGCATGTTTCTTCGTGAAAAGTTTGAAATGTCTGGCATAAAGTCTGTTGTAATGACTCCTTTTGCAGTTGGCGGAATGACAAGTTTTTATGACAGAAACGCAGCCAAAAGCTTTTTAGAAT
>CAYLSP010000100.1:3839-5752 GCA_964385935.1 uncultured Defluviitaleaceae bacterium | reverse complement strand
ATTTCAGTTAAATATTTTAAAAAAAAAGACGTGATTTGCGGCTTTGAAGTGAAAAATCACGGAGATCCCATTGTATGTTCGGCTGTTTCTGCTATTACAATAAATACTGTTAACAGCATAGAATTGTTTTCGGATGATAAGTTCTTATTAGAAGCGGAAAATGAAGAGTCTATTAAGCTTTTGATTGAAAATGAGCCTGAGAAAATGAGCCGTGAGGCAAGGGTTCTGCTTAATTCATTTGAGCTTGGGATAAATTCTATTAATGATAGTTATAAGGACGAGATTAATATAAGTGTTGAAGCATGGGAGGTGTAAGTTATGATATTGATGAATCTTCAATTTTTTGCTCATAAAAAAGGTGTTGGCTCAACTAAAAACGGAAGAGATTCAGCCGCTCAGCGTCTTGGTTCAAAACGTGCGGACTGTCAGTTTGTTAGAGCCGGTAACATCCTTTATACTCAAAGGGGAACAAAAATCCACCCCGGTAACAACGTAGGAAGAGGCTCTAACGATAATCTTTTTGCTCTCGTTGACGGACGTGTTCATTTCGAGAGAAAAGGACGCGACAAAAAACAGGTTTCGGTTTATCCGGTTGAAACACAAGCATAATTTTAGGGGCGGATGAGAACTGCCTTGCCAAATGGCAGGGATGTTCGTATCCGCCCTTGTTTTTTAGAATAGGAGAATTTATGTTTATAGACAGAGTTAAAATCAGTGTGAAAGGCGGCGATGGCGGAAACGGCGCCGTCTCTTTTTACAGAGCAAAATATATTACAAACGGCGGTCCCGACGGCGGTGACGGCGGTGACGGTGGCGACCTGATTTTCGAGACAGATACAGGTATGACCACTTTGATGGATTTCCGTTACAAAAAGAAGTTTGCGGCGGAAAACGGCGAACCGGGCGGCAGACGGAACTGTTCAGGAAAATCAGGGGAGGACGTTATTATAAAAGTCCCTGTAGGAACGGTTATAAAGGAAGCCGAATCGAACAAGGTTATGGCTGATTTGTCAAAACCAAATGAACGACGGATTCTGATTCCTGGAGGAAAAGGCGGCAGGGGCAACCAGAATTTTGCAACATCCGTTATGCAAGCACCCAGATATGCTGAGCAGGGGAAAAAAGCAAAAGCCTATGACGTTATTCTAGAACTAAAGCTCATTGCAGATGCGGGATTAATCGGCTTTCCGAACGTGGGAAAATCTACCATTTTGTCAATGGTCACAAATGCCACGCCAAAAATTGCAAACTATCATTTTACCACTCTATCGCCGAACCTTGGAGTTGTCAGGAACAAATGGGGGGAGGATTTCGTTTTAGCTGATATACCCGGTTTAATTGAGGGCGCAAGCGAGGGTCTTGGTCTTGGACATCAGTTTTTGCGCCATGTAGAGCGGACTAAAGTGCTTATACACGTTGTTGATGCATCGGGACTTGAGGGCGATCCTGTGGAGGGCATTGAAAAAATAAACAATGAACTTATTGCCTTCAATGAAAAGCTGGCTGAACGGCCTCAAATAATAGTGGCTAATAAAATGGATGTATTAGAATCCACCGACCATTTTGAAAATATTGAAAATTATTGCAAAGAGAAAAATTTACGCCTTATTCCGATTTCTGCTGTTTCAAACGAGGGTCTTGACGAACTTATTATGACAGTTTGGGATATACTTAAAAATTATCCCGGTCAAATCGTGTTTGAAGAGGATTATGAAGAGTATACGGAAGTTACTGTGGACAAAGAACCGTTTACAGTAGTTGAACAGGAAAAAGGGTTCTTCATTGTAACAGGAGTCGGTGTTGAAAAAATTATTGGTTATACCGACAGTGATACCGAAAAGGGTTTTGCCTTTTTTAAAAAATATAACGGTATCATAGTACAAACTACCACCAGTGAATCCAGTTCGCAGGGA
>CAYLSP010000100.1:0-3829 GCA_964385935.1 uncultured Defluviitaleaceae bacterium | reverse complement strand
AGGGTTTTGCCTTTTTTCAAAAATATTTAAGAGACCGCGGAATTATAGCCGAACTTGAAAATATGGGCATAAAAGAAGGCGATACCGTAAGAATATATAACATTGATTTTGATTATTATAAATAGTTAGTTTGGAGGAATTATGTTAAATTCAAAGCAAAGAGCCTATTTAAGAGGCCTTTCAAACGGTCTAGAACCTGTTTTTCAGGTGGGTAAACAGGAGCTTACACCTCAGTTTACTGAGGCCATAAATGAAAATCTCGAAAAGCATGAGATGATTAAGATTGCAGTTTTAAATAATTGTATGATGGAACCGAAAGAAATAGCCGATATACTAAGTGAGAGGACGAAGTCCCAGATTGTTCAGGTGATCGGCAAAAAAATCGTCCTTTACAGACGGAAGAAAAAGCCCGTTATCGAACTTCCTTAAAAATATATAAAAGGAGCTGATTTCGTGAAAAAAATAACCGCATTTCTATTAGCGCTATGTTTCACGTTTTCATTGACACTGATTAGCGCTTCTGCCGCCTCGACTCACAAGTTCAAAGAAACTGTATCGGGAACGGTTATTTCTGTTTTGGATGGTGATTCGTTTCTGTTTCAGGCGGACGACGGACGGCTTGGCTATGTCCATTTTGCCGGAATAACCACGGCTTCTTATGATGCGGCATTGGCCTATGTCACATCAGAGCTTTTGGGGGCGAGGGTGTCCCTTGTTTATGATGCGGCATTGAGCGGCCTTTCCGACCGCTGGAATTATATGTATGTTTTCAAAAACAATGTTTCTATAAACGAACTCCTCCTCTCTAACGGTTTTGCTAAAATGGCAAATGATCAGAAAAGCGCTCTTGCTTTTTCGGCTCTTGCCAAAGCAGAAATTGAGGGAAAGTCAAAAAAAGTTGGGCTCTGGGCCGAAAGTTTCTATAATGGTGGGTCACAGTATACTGTCAGAACGGTAAACTTAAACCTTACAAAAGCCGCCGATATCAGCAATATGCTGATTGATGTCCCTTTGGATGTTTCTCAAAATATTGTAAAATACAGAGAGAACGCGCCTTTTAGAAAAATTTCTGATGTGAAATTTGTTAAAGGCTTTACTAAGGAAATGTATGACAAAAACAGTTATCAGCTTTCCGTTTGCACTGACCTTAACAGCGCAACTCTTGAAGAACTGGCCTCTCTCAGAGGAATGGACACTGCCCTTGCAACAAAGATCATAACATATAGGGTAATGAAATCATTCTCAGATATTCAGGATTTGAAGAAAAATGGGTTGCTCAGCTCCAGCCAGTATGACCAGATTAAAAACTATATTTCTGTTGTTTATCAAGACACTATAGACTTGGCTATACCGGATGTAAGAGTTAATATTAATACTGCTTCTCTCGGGCAATTAATGGATACGGGCTTGACCAACTCTCAGGCACAGCAAATCATTGATAACAGGAGAAATGGTTACTCTTTCAAAAATTTAGGTGAGCTTGGAAATTTCAAAAATTCTTATTTTACTCTAGATAAGATTAACGCCTTTTCTGACAACTTTACTGTTATGACGGACATAAATTCTGCTTCGTCTAAAGAAATTAGAAGCCTGTTTGCCAATGTCGCTAACGCTTCAAAAATGGCTGATGACTTAATATCTCACAGACCTTATAAAACTGTGGCATATTTGGAATATGTCATAGGTGAAAGCAATTATGAAAAAATTAAGCCGTATGTTTATGTTGATTCATATGAAACAGATTTCAGAAATATAAACCTGACCTCAGAAAGTGAACTTGTCCTTGGTGGATTTACAGCATTCCAGGTTAAGGATCTTGCCAACAAGGCTAAGAAAATGTATTCTCCTGCTGATATACCTATTGATATTTCCGGCAGGGATCACCGAGCTACCCTTTACACCAACATTAACACGGCATCAAAAAATGAACTTTCATGTCTTTCAAATCTGATGACAGAGAAGATAGTGGATTATATTATCTCCTATCGTAAAGACCAGCCATTCGGCAGCATAGAAGAAATAGAGGCTTTCTTTAAAGCCAATGTTATGTCAAGTGTCTTTAATGAAATTAAAGAATTCTTAGTTGTAAGATAAAAACACCCCAAAAGCGAATGTCGCTTTTGGGGTGTTTTTCAATATTTTTTAATAATTGATAACGTTATTATTTTGCCTTTTTATACGGTTCTGAGCGGTTCCCTTTTCATCTTCAACAATTTCATAGCCAAGAACAGACATAAATTTTATTGATGCCTCACGTTCCCATTTAACATGCTCTTCCAGCGTTAATGAGGTTATGGGAACATATTCGCCATTCTTTTTAACAAAGCTTTTGCCTGTAAACTCAATTCTTCTTTTAGCCATAGGACCACCTCATTATATCTTATGCGTAATGAAATTTGTCCTATTCTGTACTATTCTGCCTACATTTTTGTACTATACAAAACCACACGGAAGAGAAAACCTCAATAAGCAAGGGAGGTGCCGGCATTTCATTAGAAATGCATACACCTCCCTACTTACCAGTAACAGGAATCCTGATAGATACTTTGCCGTTCTATTTATTAGCGAGGCTGAATATACCCGATAATTATTCTAGAATATGCTTTTAAAACAGTTCCGTCACTGAAGGTAGCGATTACAGTAATTACCCCATTGCTGTCATATACTTCATGAGCATTGAATATGCCTGTTTCATTTTGATTTTGACCCAATACATAGACGATACTCTCCACATCAATAGACTCACCGTATATGTCTGTTCCGGACGCAAAAGAACTAAAAGTATAGTTAAAATTACCTGCAGTAAACCCTAGCATAATCGAATAATCGCCAGGACCGGCTTCTTCCTCAGAGAACCAGCCAAGAGCGCTGTCGTCAAAAACGTACCAGCCGTTGGTGAAATATAATTCATAGTGAGGTTCGACTAGTGGAATTTCTACATCGTTTTGATTATTTGGTTCAGCAAATGCAATTCCGTTAAAAAACAAGATGTTTAACATAATAGCCGCTAATATAGCCAATGTTTTTCTTCCTCTTAAAATCTTCATTCGATTACCTCCAAAATAATAATTAATAATCTGTTCTAAAAGACTGT
Source organism: uncultured Defluviitaleaceae bacterium (assembly GCA_964385935.1). Classification (GTDB taxonomy): domain Bacteria; phylum Bacillota; class Clostridia; order Lachnospirales; family WRAX01; genus CAYLSP01. The sequence continues at coordinate 735 of CAYLSP010000100.1, read as the reverse complement.
AAAAGTATGTAATAATTCAAAGCTACATGATGTCCAGCTATTACTGTTTTATTATCGCCCCCTTATTAAACGCTAAGTAATTTAAGAGGTGAAAACTGACAGACTGCCAAGTGAAGTGTGAAATGATAATCGTAAACTATACTTTTCATTCATAAGTATGTAGTAAAACGCTTATTTTTCTGTAAGTTATCACGAAATCAAATAAGATTGTATTAATTAGCGTTTGTATAATTACGAATTATATTCTAACACACTTATAGTATATATACAACAAAAATTTTAGAAGGTTTCTGATAAATTTGAAATAATACAATCTCTACAACACAATATACAGTTTTGTGTCGTTATATGATAGGCATCACTTTTCACGCGGAAGTTCCACATTGCCTTTATTATTTTTCTTAACGATACATTAACTTCGGTCTCTTTTCTATAACAGAATAAACTGAATGCTAACTAGAAACAATTGTAAGCACTAAAATTATTGCCAATGTTAAAGAGTTTTCCTGAAACCAAGCTTTAAAAAATATTTTTTAAATAACGTGAAAAAGCATCAAGCGTATTGACTTATAGCAATTCATGTGCTAGAATTCAGTTGATAGTTTTGGAGGCATTACATTTTTTAAGTACATTCGTGACACTTTAAGGTGTTTAACGATAGTATAGAAGATGAATGTCACAAAGGCCGCTATGCTGATATAGCTCAGTAGGTAGAGCGCTACCTTGGTAAGGTAG
>CAYLSP010000099.1:0-5763 GCA_964385935.1 uncultured Defluviitaleaceae bacterium | reverse complement strand
CATTTGCTGATATAGGATTGTTCAATATTTATCTCGTTAGACATGTTGACAGCTGAAATATTCAATATTCTAATTAAATTGCCAAAATTGGAAACTTGTTTATTAGCCATTTTCTTTAGCCTCCAAGTTTTTTATAAATAATAAAGCATGTATAATACAATTGTCAAGATTAGGAAATTATACAGTCTTGAAATATTGTCAAGTTTATTGCAATTTATCAAGTATCATTGTATATTTATTGTGTAAAAAATCAAGTGTTGTCCATAAATGTTTGTTTCAATCGTAACGAAAAGCAAATAATCTTAGCATTGGAGGATGTAAAATGAAAAATCTAAAAATCACAGCGAAACTTTTGACAGGCTTTGGAATCGTTCTTGTTATGGTAATTGTTCTCGGAATGGCATCATTATGGGGGCTTCAAGCTCTCAACCAGACATCAAAAGGTTTTGCTAAGGTTTCTATCCCCGCAATAGACAACACATGGACAGTAAGAAGAGATCTCGTGTCAATTCAACGCTACCTTTTACAGATAATTGCAACCACCAGCAAAGAAGATGTTGATACAGCCACTAAAAATATTGCAGGCGAAAGGGACAAACTTTTAAAGGCTCTTGACGAAATTGTGATTTTGGTGCCTGATTTTTCATCAAGGGTTGATGTTATAAAGGCTGATTTAGACGTTGCAGCTAAGCATCGCAAGCAAATTGAAGAAAAGTGTTCTACTCTTACCCCCGAGGATAATCTTGCCGCATATGACTTGTTCGTTAGGGAATATGTTCCCGTTTTCGACAAGATTGCAAAAGAAACGATTTCTATGTATGATGATGTTACAAAAAGAATCGATAACCGCGTTGAAGAGGCAGACAAAACCGCAACACAATGCTTTGTTTTGATTTTTACTGTATTTACTGCTATTATTCTTCTTACAATAATAGTGACCTATCTTATAACAAGATCCATTATGACCCCTGTTAAGCAACTTGAAACTGCGGCTAAAGAAATGGCCCAAGGTAATCTAAACGTAAATATCAATTATGATAGTAGGGACGAATTAGGCGCACTTACCCGGTCGTTTATTACACTAAGGGAAACGATTTTCCTTCTTATACATAAAATTAATATCATGTCAGTAGAAATGGAAAACGGCGATATCGATGCAAGAATACCCGAAACAGAGTTTAACGGCGAATACCGGAATGTTGCCAATGCCATAAACAATTCAATATCAGGTATTGTGGGCGATATACTCACCATATTAAGCGGATTCAGCAAATTTGGAAATGGTGACTTTAACGCCCAGCTTGTCAAATTCCCGGGTAAAAAAGCTGTTATTAATAAGTCTTTCGATGAAATTAAATCAAATCTGTCATCTGTCAGCGGCGATATTAACAGATTAATTGATGCCGCCAATGTCGGAAAGATTGATGAAAGAATAGACACAAGTCTATACAATGGTGACTGGAAAAAGCTTACGGATGGATTAAATGTTTTATTGCAGAATATAGGCGAGCCTATAGACGAAGCGAATGTTATACTTGCAAGGCTGTCAGAAGGTGATTTCGATGTTAAGGTAAGTTCAAACTATAAAGGTAGTTTTGCCAAAATGATGGATTCCTTTGACAGGATGGTAACATCAATAGGATCTTATATTGTTGAAATAACGCAAATATTAGAGCTTATTGCACAGGGTGATTTAAGAGGTTCTATATCAAGAGAGTATGTAGGACAGTTCGACCTTATTAAAGTCTCTATTAATAATATAGGTCAAACACTCCGAAACACTATAGCTGAAATACAATCCTCGTCTGATAACGTTCTTTCAGGCGCGAGACAGATTTCAGAGACGGCTATGGATTTGGCAAACGGCGCAAGCGTACAGGCAAGCACTGTTGAGGAACTGAGTGCTTCAATAATGTTAATCAATGAGCAAACAAAGAAAACAGCCGATGATTCCCAGTCTGCTAATCAAATTTCTCAGCATTCAATTAACAGTGCAAAAGAAGGAAGCTACGAAATGGAACAAATGCTTACCTCTATGGACGAAATTAAGGCGGCTTCTAACAGCATCTCAGACATTATTAAGGTAATTGACGATATTGCTTTTCAGACGAATTTGCTGGCGCTTAACGCCGCTGTTGAGGCTGCAAGAGCAGGTGAGCACGGAAAGGGCTTTGCGGTTGTCGCCAGTGAGGTTCGTTCTCTTGCGGTAAGAAGCGCACAGTCAGCTAAAGATACATCCGTCTTGATTGAAGATGCCATTCACAAGATAAACGAAGGTACAGTCAAGGCAAAAGAAACTGCGGCTTCACTTGGAAAAATAGTTGAGGATATATCTGCCGTTTCGGAAACAATTGCTAAAATCAATCATGCAACCAATGAACAGAGCACGGGTATTTCTCAGATAACAGAGGGAATAAACCAAATATCCAAAGTAATTCAAAGCAATTCCTCTACCTCCGAAGAATCCGCCGCTGCTGCTGAGGAACTTAACAGTATGGCTAGTATGCTAGACGAACTTGTCACAAACTTCAAAATCTAATTAATTCAAAAAAATACTCATTCTACCCAGGATTCAGGTAGAATGAGTATTTTTATATTATATTTTAATAATAAACTATAACGATTTCTTGAGTTGAATTAATCCAATCTACCTGGCAACCTAAGTTTTCAGCAGCGAAACGAATGGGTACCATTGTTCTACTGTTAATGGTTGTAGGTGCAACATCTATTTGTCTGCTTGCGCCGTTTACTGTAATTGTTTTGTTTTCCAACCACATTGTCACGTTTTTGCCAGAATTCTGCAGGGTAATTTTTCTGCTGCTGTCATCCCAGCCTACTGTACCGCCCATTCTTTCAACAATAGCGCGAATAGGTACTAAAGTGCGGTCTAAATAAATGATTGGGGTTGTTCCGCGTCCTGGGTCAATTTCTTGCATAATTCCGTCTGCATTCATCATTGGATCATTAAGCTTCATTAAGATGAACTTTTTACGTGAAGATGAGCCGGAACCGTTTCCGCCTAAAATTTCCTTTCCTGTTGTAACCTTTATTTGGGAGGAAGGATTTCCCAACTTTTCAGGTATGCCATCAAAAGGACGAGCCTCTGAAAGCACCTGACGCACCGTGTAGTAATAAGTTTTGTTAGCGTCAACGTTTACGTCTACAAATTGATTTGTAGTTATATAAAAATCCGTAACGGAAATCCCTTCAACTCCAGAACGGTCAGAACGGTAAAGTCTATAACCGATGCCGCCGTTTAAAGCGTTCCATTTTAATTTAACACCAACTGCAATGGCCTCTAAGCCAAAACCGCCCGGATTTGGTCCTGCTGATGGGGTTGGGGTAGGTGTTGGCGTTGGAGCAGGTGTAGGTGGAACAGGTGTAGGTGTTGGAACAGCCGGGGTGTCGCCAAAAAGCTCTAATTCAGCAAATCCAATGTATGTATAAAATCCGTTAATATCTGCGGATGTCTCAAGAACTTCAAACTTCAAATTGCTAACTCCTGAAACATTGATAGAAAATTTTTGAGGGAGTTGATCTGCTGATATGTCCATTGTTTTCAGCAAAGTATTGTCGCCATAAATATTAACTGTTGTTCCGGCAGAATAATTTTTCGGAACGCCTACTATACCTGTTAATGTTTTATACTTGCCATCAATGTTATAGGAAGCAGTTCCGTCAACAGCATAACAATCTAATACAAATGCATTTTTATAAGTTTTTCCGCCCATTGTAAGCGAATTCCCGCCGCTTGTAGGATAGTCTTTAAAACTATCGCTTTTGTTAAATGGCTGATAATTATCTACTAACTTAGTTGAGGTGTTTGATCCTCCGTCAACCGGGTTAGGTGTTGGTTCAATGGCTATGTCAGAAGATGAATCGCTAAGCTGCAATTCAGCAAAGCCAATATATGTATAAAATCCGTTAATATTTTCAGATGTCTCAATAACTTCAAACTTCAAATTGCTAATGCCCGAAACATTGACAGAAAATTTCTGAGGGAGTTGATCGGGTGAGATGTCCATAGTTGTGAGTAAAGTGTTGTCGCCATAAATATTAACAGTAGTTCCAACGGAATAATTTTTTGGAACTCCTGCTATTCCTGTCAATGTTTTATACTTGCCGTCGATGTTATAGGAAGCAGATCCGTTGTTTGCGTAAAAATCAAGCATAAAGGCATTTTTATATGTTTTGCCGCCCATTGACAGTGAGTCATTTCCGTTTGTGGGAAATTCTTTAAAACTGCTGCTTTTGTTAAACGGTTGATAGTTGTCTACAAGATTTGTTGTTGCCGCATATGCTGTAGTAGCTCCGGCAATAATGCCCGACACCATTGCAAGCATTAGTAAAAAAGCCATAAATTTCTTTTTCATATGAATCCTCCTTATTTATTATGTATGCATACTTAAAGCAATCCCAATATATAACGTTTAATTAGAATTGTTTTAAGTATACCAAAAAAATATTCATTTTGATATTAACTAAATTGTAATTGATATGGATTATCTTACTGTTACAACATTCATTTCTACTTATTTTCCAAAAGTGACACCCAGAAGTCCATAAGCTCATCTTTATTTTCATACAAATAAGCATCGTCAAGAAAAATTAAATTCATTTCGTTTAGCGACAACTCACTCTCACCCTTCACATCCGTTCGTGCAGGCCATGAGCCGTTTAATATATATGGCTTATATCCTTCGCCCTGCCCGTCCTCTTCTCCGTATATCCACCTGATAAAGAGTTTAGCAGAATTTATATTTTTCGCGCCGCCTGCAATCATAATGTTATTTTGGGTTGCAACGCCGGAAAATGGGGCAATATCTTTGTCTACTGTGATTGCGTACCCTACATCTTGAAGCCTGAGTTTACTTGAAGCCATAATACCAAGCATTGATTCCTTGATTCCAGGAGCACCCACTCCTTCTGCCACCTCATCACTGGAATTAACGATTGTCAGCCCATTTTTAACAAGCATTCTTAAAAAGGTTTTACCTGCGCCCTCCCCCGGCAATGTTATAAGCTCCTTGCCGTATCTTTCTTTATACGCATCTAAAAGCATTGCCTCATTTTTCACCATCATATTTATAAAACTAAAGGTGGTGTCACTTCTTGCTGGGTTTGGCATGAGTACTTTACCCTGCCACTGCTCCTCCGTAAGCTCCCACCAACTGCTTACAGGAGATTTTTCATAAATACTGTTGTTATACGTAAACGTTACCGCTTCATACATTAAAGCCGGAAGGTTGTTATTACCTTCAACCAACTTTCCATCTAAAAAAGCTGGGACATATGGATAAACATATCCGTTTGGCAAAAGCTCATTTTCTAATAATGCACTGGCAGAGCAAAAAAAGACGTCACAGTCATACGAACCGTCGTCCACTGTTTGTTTGAGCATTTCTATAATCTCATTTGTCCGGACATCAATCATTTTTACAGTAAGACCTGGGTATTGCTTTTCAAATGATTTAACCACATCGGCCATTCTTGTAGATGAGGAATATATTGTTAAAATTCCTTCATTAAGAGCCTCTTCATATAACTCCTCCACGGTTTCATCAGCATCTAATGCGGCATTATTAAGCCAGTCATCAATGGGATTCTTAGCCTGATCTTTTTGGCATCCGCTTAATAAAAAACACATAAATAACATTAAAAATATTCTTTTCATTTTTTCACCCTATCAATTATTTTTTTGTGTATCATAAATTTCCTGTGTAGCATGAACAAGCCTAACAATATTCAAAGACTCATAACCCT
>CAYLSP010000098.1:0-5774 GCA_964385935.1 uncultured Defluviitaleaceae bacterium | reverse complement strand
GACCTCTTCTTCAATTTTCTGGGTTCCGACACCAAAAAATTTTATGTGTCTGGAACCGCATACGGGACAGTTTTCTGGCGTTCGCTCCTCCTGCCCGCAATAATGGCAAACCAGCTTTTGACTATATTTATGATAAGTGTAGTTAATACTGCATTTTTCACAGGCCATAACATAGCCGCAGTTCCTACAGGACACAAAAGTCGAATAGCCCCGCCGGTTTAAAAATAATATTGTCTGCTCTTTATTTTTCAGGTTTTCTTCAATTGATTCCGCTAGTTCATCAGAAAAAATAGAGCGGTTTCCGCTGGCAAGCTCCAGCCTCATGTCCTTTATAAAAATATCAGGAAGTTTTTTATTAACTCGCTCTTTCAGGGTAACAAGATGTATTTTCCCGGTTTTTGCCTCATAATATGTTTCAACGGAAGGGGTTGCAGAACCTAACAAAACTGTACAGCCTGTCAGCTCTGCTAATTTATATGCCACATGCTTAACGTAATATTTAGGGCTAGTTTCCGATTTATAGGATTGTTCATGTTCTTCGTCAATAATAATGATTCCGGGGTCTTTAAAGGGCGTGAATATAGCTGATCTTGGCCCAACCATTATGGAAATTTCGCCATCTCTGGCTTTTTTCCACTGGTCAAGCCGTTCACCCTGAGACATTCTCGAATGGGTTACAGAGACAATATCCCCAAAGCGGTCAATAAAAAACTGAACAGTCTGGGGAGTCAAAGAAATTTCGGGAACAAGCACAATGGCCTGTTTGCCCCGTTTTATAACCTCGTCAATAAGGCGCATATATATTTCAGTCTTCCCGCTTCCTGTTACTCCATGAATAAGCACGGGTTTTTTATCTTTTTCGTTTATTTTTGATAATACGAAAGAAAAGGCGCTTTCCTGTTCCTTGGTAAGAGCATGGGGTGAAGTAACAGTTTGCTTAGGAAGGGGATTTCGCCTTACTTCCTCTTCTGATATTTTCAGTATATTTTGCTTTTCTAAAGCTGTGATAGGCGAAAGAGTAATGTTTAACTGATTTTTTATTTCGGATAGACTAAGCTTTCCTTTTTGCTGAAGAAGTTCTATAACAGCTTGTTGTTTCGCGCTTAATTTTTGGATTTTATACCTATTTTCTGAATTTTCTATAAGTTCTGCATATCGCACGTAAATAACAAGGGCTTTTTCCTCAGCCCTGCCTTTAATGCCCGGCGGCATAATACAGTTCAAGCAGCCTGAAAGGGTGGTATAATACTTTTCCTTCATCCAAAGAGCAATTTCAATCATTACAGGAGAAAACAAAGGTCTTTCGTCAATAATTGACATAATTTCTTTCATTTTAGACATGTCCACGTCAATTGTATCTGAAAAGCCTATAACAAAACCCTCTGTAGTTCGGTTGCCTTTCCCGAAGGGCACGAAACAGCGGCTTCCTAAAAGGGCACAGTCCAAAAGGCTCTCAGGAATGATATAGTGAAAGATTTTATCAATTTCAGGAGTGTTAGCAGAAACTATAACCTCAGCAAATTTCATTTGAATCTCCAAATTGAATACAAAATGTTTTAATCCTCAGGAAGATCATCCGGGAAATCATCAGAATCGTCAAAATCTTCCATCTCCATCTCATCGTCATCAGAAATCTTGGCGCTTTTAATTAATTCATCAAGGCTCAAGCCCAGATTCAAACCCATATCAAGATCCAGATCCATATCAGGAACTTCCGGGAAATCATCATTTATAAACAGATCCCCATCTGAACCACTAAAACCTTTTCCGAAAGATTTCTCACGATATTTTTCGGATTCTTTTTCGGTCTTTTCATTGTTTGAGTATTTATGCACAAGGGGGAGGTAGGCCTCCGGAATGTTATTCATATCGGGGAAGGTTTTTATTCTGTTGCGGTTCATTTCATCAACGGCCACAGACACCGCTTTATCGGGTGGAACATCTGAATAAATTGGGGCGCCGTCTATAATCTGTCTAGCTCGTTTTGCAACGGCAATGACAATGGAATATCTGCTGGTGATTTTGTTGTCAAGATCGCTGTCCTCATTTAGAATGTTCATTAACTCAGTGTAGGAAGGTCTAAGCATTAAGTTCTCTCTCCTTTAAATGACTGGATTATACCTTTTGAAAAGCTGGGTCTTAGCCTTTCGCAATAGGCAATTGAATTTATGTCGCTGACGGCCTTGTATATTGAATCATTGACCACAAGATAGTCATACTTATCAATAAACTTTATTTCTTCTGAACAGCGGCGCAGTCTCTCTTCAATACTTTCTTCGCTGTCGGTGTTCCTTGAAATAAGCCGCCGTGAAAGTTCTTTCATCGTTGGCGGAATCAGAAATATTAAAATCGATTTAGGATAATTCATTTTAACTTGCAATGCGCCCTGAACTTCGATTTCCAGTATAACTGTCTTTCCTTCTCCTATCTTCTGTTCTACATAGCTTCTTGGTGTGCCGTAATAATGACCTGCAAATGTAGCATGTTCTAAAAGTTCGTCATTATTAACCATTTCGCGAAATCTCTCTTCCGTAGTATAAAAATAGCTGGAATTTTCGATTTCTCCTTCCCTCTTCTGCCTTGTTGTAACAGAGATAGATACGGCAACGTCTTTGTTTTTCTTCATCAGGTTCACAACTGTACCTTTTCCGGAACCGGAGGGCCCGGATATTATCAGCAGTAATCCATCACTCATGGCCTTTATGCCCTCCTGTTGGAATTAATCGGTTTTTAACGGATCCTTTATTCTGTTTCCAATGGTTTCTGGAAGCAAAGAGGACAACACTGCTGTTCCGTTATCCATAATAATCACGGCTCTTGTTCGTCTGCCGCAAGTTGCGTCAACAACGCGTCCGTTCTCCTTATACTCCTGAATAATCCTTTTAATGGGAGATGATTCAGGACTCACAATAGCTGTTATGCGATTTGCCATAACAATATTTCCATAACCAATATTTACAGGCAGGAGAGAGCTATTCAATATTCTGCACCTGCTCCCTTATTTTCTCTATTTCACTTTTAAGCTCAACGCAATACCGAGAAATATCCAAATCGTTTGATTTTGAGCCTATCGTGTTAACTTCACGGTTCATTTCCTGAATAAGAAAGTCCAATTTTCTTCCCACTGAATCATCCTCTTCAAGAATCATAAGGAGCTGGTTTACATGACTTTTTAATCTGGTAAGTTCCTCATCCACGCATGTTTTGTCTGCTAATAATGTAACCTCAGTAATCAGCCTGGCCTCGTCATAGGCATAATCCCCTAAAGCCTCGCTCACCTTTGCTTTAAGCTTTTCTGAATATTCCCTAATTAGTTCTGGTGATTTTTCATTAATTTTTTCACTTATAGCTTGAATAAATTTAGCTTTTTCTAAAATATCTTTTTTCAGGGATTCACCCTCACGAACTCTCATTTGAATAAACTGGTCAAGAGCCATTCTCAAAGCCGCCTCAAGAGCCTCGTTCATTTCGTTAACGGCCTCCTCGTTTTCAGAGAATTTTTCAACCGTTATAACGTCGGGAAAGCGGGAGAGGAGAGAAAGGCTTATAGAATCGTGAATTTCATAACGTTCTTTAAGCTCTGTTAACTGTTCGTAATAAGCGTCTGAAAGAGCGGCGTTAAAATTTATTTTAACGTCGTCCTTTGAAAAGCTTTCAAAGTTTATATATACATCAGTTTTGCCTCTTTGGATTTTTTTAATAAGTATATTTTTAACTTTTTCTTCAGATGCGTTTAAAACTCTCGGTATTTTAATAGAAATATCATTATATCTGTGATTTACAGATTTTATTTCAACAATAAACCGCCTGTTATAAAGAGTTGATTCCCCTCTTCCGTATCCCGTCATGCTCTTTATCATAAACACCGCCCATTCCTTCTAAATCTAATACATAATCATACCAAATTTCCAACAAAATGACAATATAAAAAAATTAAAAGCAATTTATGGTTAAATTTCAAATTTTTACCTCCTTTAAGGCCTATTTCACTTGCAAAAACAATTGGTAATCATATATAATTAAGCACATGAATATGTTCTTGACACTTATTAAAGAAGTGTTTAAATAAAAATAAAAAATATGGGATAAATTTACGCTTTATGTCAGAGAATTAGTCATAGATTACTCTTATAAATAAGTATATAAGGACGAATTCTAAGTTTAAGGACTAAAGGAGAGTTGTAGATGAAATTTTTTAACAATCTAAAAATCAGATGGAAATTATTATCCGGATTTGGAGCTGTTATTCTTTTGACGCTTGCATTAGCTATTACAGGTTTTATTCAATTAGGAAAAATTGACAAGGAGTATACTGCCCTTTTAAATAACAGTGTTGTCAGGAGTCAGTGTATGCTTGACGTGGGCTGGAGTTATGCAAGATATCGGCGAATTGCTCTCAAGGCTGCCGTCAGCAGCGGAGACGTAAAAACCCTTAATTCGCTTAAAGACTCTTATAACACCGAAAAAGCCTCCATAGACGGGCAGTTTAAGAAATACTTTGAAACCCTTGACACTGATCCATTTCTTGATAAAAGCGGTAAAGAAGAAAGATTGCAACGTGCCAGCAAGGTGCAGTCTGAAATTAGAAATGACTATGAGCCTATTATTAATGCTGTTTTCAATTACGCCTATAATAACGATGAAACAGGCGCGTTAGCAAAGATTGATGAAGGAGCTAGTATCGCGACCATCATCGACAGTGATATTGACTCGCTTGTACAAATGGCAAAAGACAGTATGGCTGCAACAAATAAATCTGCCAGTGAAACCGCAGCTCGGTCGGAAATCACCTTGTTAGGTGTTTCCCTTGCTGGGATTGTGTTGGGAGTTGCGATTTCCCTTTTCATAGCGAAGGTTATAAGAAGCGGGATTATGAATGTGGCTAAGGCGGCTCAAAACATATCAGAAGGCAATTTTAATGTCACTGTGGGCAGTAACGGCAAGGACGAAATTGCAGTATTATCCAACAGCCTGTTGAATTTAAAAACAGTTATTCAAAGCTTATCTGTTGATATTAACAAAGTTGCAAAAGATTTTGCCGCAGGCGAAATTGATGTGAGTGTTAACGCTTCTTCTTACAGCGGAGAATTTCAAGAAATTGCAAATAGCGTCAACGATACTGTAGGCGCATTAATTCAAAGCTTCAATTATTCAATTGAAACCGTTTCAGCTTTCGGAGACGGTAACTTTGATGTAGAAATAATCCAGTTCCCAGGCAAAAGAGCCATCATGACTAATTCTTTCAGAACAGTTCAGGAAACTTTAAAGAAACTAAATGACGACATAGGGAATATAATAAAAGGGGCGGCAGAAGGCAATCTGGATGTAAGTATGGACATTAATCAATTCAAAGGCAACTGGAGTGAAATGGCGGGGGGAATCAATGAGTTGTTACGGGCTGTAGTTAAGCCCATCCGAGAGGCCATTGACGTTATGAATGAATTATCAGCAGGCAATCTAAGCGTTTCCGTAAAGGGCGATTATAAAGGTGAATTTGCTGCTATGAAATCAGCTCTTAACAATACTCTTACCATGCTTTCAAGCTATATTAATGAGATAAAATCAATTCTCGAGAGCATGTCTAATCAGGACTTAACACAGTCAATTACACGTGAATATGTGGGAGAATTTATTGAGATAAGGACATCAATCAACAGCATTATAAGTGTATTTAATCAATTGCTTAAAGAAATTAATGCGGCCGCTGACCAAGTGGCAAGCGGATCAAAACAAGTTGCAGAATCCAGTATGCATTTGGCTCAGGGCACAACTGA